>NZ_JBFBCB010000005.1:0-250238 GCF_040682975.1 Streptomyces sp. NPDC051051 | reverse complement strand
GGCGGCCAGTGAGAACGTCCAGATGGCCATGCCCATCATGAGCGCCGCACACAGGAAGGCCACGACCCGCTGCGACCGGTAGGCCGAGTCCGACGATGAGCAGACCTTGCCGTCCTTCGGCACGGTGCCGTCGAGCAGGTAGTCGTCCACCGTCGAGTCGACGCAGTCGCTCCCGCTGCCGTACGCCCCGTGGCCCTCGCCCTTCCAGGTGAGCAGCACACCGACACCCTCGCCCAGCTCGTCCGCCATCCGATGCGCGCCCTCGTAGGGCGTCGCCGGGTCGCCGGTGTTGCCGACCAGCAGGATGGGCGCCGCTCCGGCCGCGCTCACCTCCGGGCTGTCGAACTGCCCGGCCACCGGCCAGTCGTGGCACCAGCCGGCCGTGTCCCAGCCGAGGAACGTGCCGAACACGGGTGAGATCTTCTCGAACTCCGGCAGCAGCTTCCTCGTCTCCTCCACCGTCGGCCGCTGCTTGTCGTCCAAGCACGATATGACCCGCTGCGAGTGGGTCGTCGTGCCGTAGTTCCCCTCGCTGTCCCGCTCGTTGTAGGCGTCGGCCAGGGTGAGCAGTTCGGAGCCGTCGCCTTCCTGCGCCGACTCCAGGGCGCTGGTCAGGGTCGGCCAGCCCTCCTTGCTGTAGAGCGGCAGGACGATGCCGGTGACCGCGAGCGTCTGGGTCAGCTTCCGTCCGGAGGACGTCGGCAGCGGGTCGGCGTCGATCCGCTTCAGCAGGTCGGCGATCTTGCGGCTGCCCTGTGCGGGGTTCTGGCCGGTCGACTTCAGGTAGTTGTCGAGTGCCAGCTGGAAGCCCTTCGCCTGGTTCTTCGCGTGCCCCACGGCGTCGGCACCGGGGTCGACGACCGCGTCGAGGATCACCCGTCCCACGTTCTTCGGGAACAGGTGGGCGTAGACCCCACCGAGTTCGGTGCCGTAGGAGATGCCGAAGTAGTGCAGCTTGTCGTCACCGAGCACCTGGCGCATGAGGTCCATATCGCGCGCGGTGTCGGTGGTCGAGACGTGCGCCATCAGGGCTCCGGCGTCCCTCTGGCAGCCCTTGCCGAAGTCGACGGCGTCGCGGAGGTAGGCCTTTTCCTCGACCGTGGTGTCGGGGGTGGAGTCGACCGACTCGGCGGCCTGGATCTTCCTGTCGCTGCGGCAGCGCACGCCCTCGCTGGCGCCCACCCCGCGCGGGTCCCAGCTCACCAGGTCGTAGTGCTCGCGCAGGGAGGAGACCGTGGAGCCGTACGCCGGCATCGTCGACACCCCGGAGCCGCCCGGGCCGCCGAAGTTGAACAACAGGGAGCCGATGCGCTTGCTGGCGGACCCGCCCGAACGGGCACGGATCAGTGCGAGATCGATCGTCTCCCCGTCCGGCTTCGACCAGTCCAGCGGCACCTTCAGCTTCGCGCACCGCCACTCGTCGCCCGGCGCCGCGGAGTCCGCGGTGGCCCCGCAGCGGCCCCAGTCGAGCTTCTGCCCGGTCAGCGAGGCGGGCAGGGGGGCCGCCGTCGCGTCCGCGGTGCCGGAGGAGGAGGCCGACGGGCGCGCATCGGCCGTACTTCCCTTGTCGTCGTCCCCGCCGTCCGATGAGCCGCCGCAGCCCGTCATCAGCAGTGCGGCGGCGGCTCCCAACGCCGTCCACCGTACGAATCGCGCCATGTGCGTTTCCCCCTCGCGGAGCCGTCCGCACCGGCGGCGGACGGCTGTCAGGCCATGGTAGGCGGATCCCCGCGCACCCGTCGGGCCTGTGGATAACCGTTTGACCTGTATGTTTGTCGAGTTCGAGGGGTCAGGAGCAGACCGTCCCGGCGGTCGGTGCCCTCCCGTTCAGCAGGTAACCGTCCACCGCCGCCCGCACACAGGTGTTCTTGCTGTCGTACGCGCCGTGCCCCTGCCCCTTGTACGTCAGCTCCACCCCGACGCCCTTGCCGAGGGCGTCCACCATCCTGCGTGCGCCATCGTACGGGGTGGCCGGGTCGCCCGTGTTGCCCACGACGAGGATCGGTGCGGAGCCGGCCGCGCTCACGTCGGGACGGTCGGCGGCGCCCGGCACGGCCCAGTCGGTGCAGCCGACCATCCCCTAGGCCAGGAAGTCCCCGAAGACGGGGGAGGCCGCCCGGAACTCCGGAAGCCTGCGCTCCACCTGGGCGACGGAGTAGCGCGGCTTGTCGTCGGCGCAGTTCACGGAGACGTTGGCGGCGATGATGTTGCTGTACTCGCCGTTCTCGTTGCGGCCGTTCATCGAGTCGGACAGCAGCATGAGGATCCTGCCGTCGCCGTCGTAGGCCTGGTCCAGGCCTTCGGTGAGGTACTCCCAGAAGTCCTTCGAGTACAGCGACTGCGCGATGCCGTTGGTCGCGGCGGTCTGTGTCAGCTCGCGCGGGAGGATGCCGGGGATCGGCTTGCCGTCCAAGCTCTTCAGCAGGGTCGCGATCCGGTTCTTGACGTCCTGCGGGGTGTCACCGACGGGGCAGTCCTCCGTTCCCGACGTGCAGTCCTCGGCGTAGTTGTCGAGCGCGAGCTGGAAACCCCTGGCCTGCCCGAGCGCGCTCTGCTCGGGTGTCCGCGTCGGGTCGACGACCGCATCGAAGACGGCGCGGCCCACGTTCTTCGGGAACAGGTGGGCGTAGACGCCGCCGAGTTCGGTGCCGTAGGAGATGCCGAAGTAGTGCAGCTTGTCGTCACCGAGGACCTGCCGCATGAGGTCCATGTCGCGGGCCGCGTCGGTGGTGCGCACGTGCGGCAGCATCTTCTTCGACTTCTTCGCACAGGCCGCGTTGAACTTCTTGGTGTTGTCCAGGAGCGCGCCTCGCTCAGCGGCGTCGTCGGGAGTCATGTCCTGCTGGAGGTAGGCATCGAGCTGCTGGTCGTTCTCGCAGCGCACGCCGGCGCTGCGGCCCACCCCGCGCGGGTCGAAGCTCACCAGGTCGTAGCGGGTGCGCAGGGTCGCGTAGTCCTCGCCGAACGCGGGCAGGGTGATGGCCCCGGAGCCGCCGGGCCCGCCGAAGTTGAACAGCAGGGAGCCGATCCGCCGGTTCTCGGCACCGCTGGCCCGCGCCCTGACCAGCGCGACGCCGATCGTGTCGCCCCCGGGATCGCTCCAGTCCAAGGGTGTCCGCATGGTCGCGCACTCCCA
Source organism: Streptomyces sp. NPDC051051 (assembly GCF_040682975.1). Taxonomy (NCBI): domain Bacteria; kingdom Bacillati; phylum Actinomycetota; class Actinomycetes; order Kitasatosporales; family Streptomycetaceae; genus Streptomyces; species Streptomyces sp. NPDC051051. Next base: position 247,102 of record NZ_JBFBCB010000005.1, on the reverse strand, counting down.
TTCGTCGCCGTCCGGCAGCGGCGACGGTGCGTTGCCGCCGCCCTCGGACGGGGACGGTGCGGGGCAGTCCTTCCAGCTCAGCTTCTGTGCCGTCAGATCCTCGTCGCGGGAGTCCCCGCCGCACCCCGCCACCAGGGAGGACAACAGCACGGCGGTGGTGGTGAGCACGGCGGCGCGCGGACGGGAGGGGTTCGGCATGATCCCATCCTGGGGTCGTGCCCGCCTCCGCGCGCGGAGCACGGGCCGTACGAGGTACCGCCGTTCCCGGGGCGTGTTCCGAAAGCAGCCCCGTCTGCCCGAAGGACAGGCGGGACTTCGGGAAAACGGCTAGAGGGCGCCCTTGCGGGTGAGCTGGGTGAAGGCCAGCCAGCCCGGCAGCACCGGCAGCCACAGCGTCAGCAGCCGGAACAGCAGGACCGCGGGGGCGGCGACCTCCTTGGGCAGGCCGACGGCGATCAGACCGACCGTCAGGGTCGCCTCCACCGCGCCGACACCGCCCGGCGTCGGGGCGGCGGAACCGAGCGCGTTGCCGGCGAGGAAGACGACGGCGACGCTGGCGATGCTGATCGAGGTCGTCTCGTCGCCGAAGGCGCGGATCGACGCGTCCAGGCACATCACGAAGCAGGCCGTCAGCAGCAGCATGCCGCCGATGCCGGTGACCAGTTTCTGCGGCCGCTGGAGCACGTCCAGCATGCGCGGCACGACCCCTGCGAACAGCGACCTCACGCGCGTGACGACGAATTTCCGCAGGAACGGCACCGAGGTCACCACGAGCACCAGCACCGCCACCGTCAGCAGACCCGCGATGACGGTCCGGGACGGCGACAAGGACGGCGTCTTCTCGGTGCCCGTCAGATAGCCGAACGACAGCAGCATCAGGATGTGGCAGCCCAGCCCGAACAGCTGCGAGGCGCCGACGCTCGCCACCGCGAGCCCCGGCCGCACCCCCGCACGCTGGAGGAACCGCGTGTTGAGGGCGACCCCGCCGACCGCGGCCGGTGCGACGATCTTCACGAAGGACCCGGCGACCTGCGCGGCCACCGTACGCGGGAACGGCACCCGCTCCGGCACGAAACCCAGCAGGCTCATCGCGGCCGCCACATAGCTCGCCGCCGAGAACAGCACGGCCGCGGCGACCCAGCCCCACTCGGCGTTGGCGATGAGCGGACCGAACTCGATGTGGGTGAGCTGCGTCAGGAGGAAGTACGCGCCGATCGCGCCGGCGATGAAACTGATCAGCGTGCGCGGCCGCACCCGCTCGAGGCGGGCGGGCTCGACCGGCGCCTGGGGGCGGATGCGCAGCACCTCGTGCCGGATCTGGGTGAGCAGGTCCTCCTCGCGGGCTTCCTCCAGCGCCTCGTCGATGGCACGCTTCTCGGCCCGTGTCTCCGCCCGTACGGCCTTCTTCTCGACCTTGCCCGCGGGCGGCCCGGCCTCGTGTCCGGCCGCTTCGTGGCGGGCCTGCTTGGCCTGCCGGGAAGCTTCCAGGACGGCGTCCCGCTCGCGCTGCGCCCGCTCCCGCGCGAGCCTGCGCAGCGTCGCGCGCGTGGAGCGGCTCAGCGCGATGGGTTGGAGCATCGGCAGACAGTCGGCGACGGCGTCGGGGCCGAGCACGCTCACCGCGGAGGCCACCGCGCGCTCGGCGCCCACCCGCAGGCCGAGCGTCACCAGCAGTTGCGAGGTGTCCATGCGCAGCAGCAGATCGCCGGCCGCGATCTCGCCGACGCGCATGTCGGTGAGGATCACCGTGCCGGAACGATCCACCAGTATCGCGTCGCCGACGAGCCTGCGATGCGCGATGCGACGGGACTGCAGGGCGCGCACCTGGTGCCAGGCGTCGTGCAGCAACGCGTCGGTGATCTCCTCGTCGGCCAGCGAGTCCAGGGTGCGGCCCCCGGTGTGCTCGTAGACGAGCATCACGGCGTCGGGGCCCAGCTCGGACGTCGCGATCAGCTTCGGCGCGTTGGCTCCCGCCGCGATCGCCGCGTAGGCCAGCAGCGCCTCCTGTTCCAGCGCCTGGCGCAGCGACTGGAGGCTGCTGCGGGTGGCGAAGCCGCGCAGGGTCAGATTGCGCCACGCGCGGTAGAAGAAGCCCTGCGCCTGCTGCTCGCGGTCCACCACGGTGACGTCCAGCGGTGGGCCGTCCTCCAACGTGACGAAGTAGCGCCGGCCGCGGTCGCCGGTCTCCGGGTTCTCCGAGACCTCCTGGCGCGCGGCGCTCACCGGGCGGAAGCCGACGTGCCGCAGGCCCGCCATCAGCGTCCGTCCCGTGGGCCGGACGTTGGGCGAGCCGACCGCGTACAGCGTGCCGTACGCGACGGTCCAGCCGATCAGCACCGTCAGGATGATCGAGAAAGGTGTCGTGTAGCCGGTGACGAGCATCGAGAACGCGTCGAGCATCAGCACGATCCACAGCACCGCGCGCCAGCGGGGACGCCGTGACATGCCGACGGCCGTCATATAGGCGATCACGGGCGCCAGGTAGCCGTGGACGGGGTCGGTGAGGGCGTGGATGTCGCCCGGGGAGGGCTGGGTGAGCGCCTCCTGGATCGAGTCCGGGGCGGCCTTGGCCACCCACAGGTCGGTGGCGAGTGTCACTCCGTGGGCGAGGACCGCCGCGAGCACGCCGTCGGCGATCCGCAGCCCGTCCCGCTTGATGAGCCGCTCGATCGCGAACGCCACGGGCACCAGCAGGATCGCGATGCTGGACGCCAGTCCCGCGATCTTGATGAGGAGGTCGGGCGCCTGTCCGGTGCCCTTGTTGATGTCCTGTTCCAGGCCCGAGGTCGTTCCGTGCGCGAAGGCGGCGACGCCCAGCAGGACGACGACGGCCAGTACGCCGACCAGCAGCCGCATGAGGTCGGAGGGACGGTGCACGCGCGCGGGGAGGAGTGGTTCGTCGCCCTCGACCTCGTCGATGTGCGTCACCTCGACCAGATCCTCGTCCTCTCCCGCCGGGCCGCCGGTGTCCGGGCGCGACGCAGCGTCAGAGGTGCCCTCCGCGTCCTCGGGATGCACACCCTGCTGCTTCATCGTCTCTTCTTGGTCTCGTATCACCGGTCACCGCCCGCACGATGGTGGCATGCCGCACCGACACACGGGGGCATCAGGGTGCAGAGGCGGGGCGCACAGTCTGCCCGAAGCGCCGCCGTGGGGCGAGGATCACACGGAGTTCTCGACCCGTCGCACTGTCGGTGGGGTGGTGCAGGATGGGGCGGATGAGCGAGCAGAGCCTTACGGACGCCGCCTGCCCGGAGTACACCGGTGACACGCCACCGGACCACGCCGGCGACGCGCTGCCGGAGTACGCCGAGCGCGTCCTCGAGGTCGCGGAGCTGATCCCGCGCGGGCGGGTCATGACCTACGGCGACGTGGCCGAATGGCTCGAGGAGGGCGGCCCGCGCCAGGTCGGCCGGGTGATGGCCCTCTACGGCGGAGCCGTCCCCTGGTGGCGTGTCGTGCGCGCCGACGGAGTGCTGCTGCCGGGCCACGAACTGCGGGCCCTCGACCGGTACCGCGCGGAGGGCACGCCCTTGAAGGGGGCGAGCCGGGCCGCCGAGGGGCATCTGCCGCGCCTGGACATGAGACGGGCGAGGTGGGACGGCGGTGAGCGTGCGGAGGGTCACATCTGACAGCTTCCGCCATCGACCCCGCCCGAGGGGAGCTTGTGGCCCGTACGGGGGAAACGGGGCACGTCCGTGACATGGCGTACGTTCGAGGGGCGAGGGACCCGGGTGGCCTGCGGGTCGCACGGGCCCTGAGGGAAGAAGCGGAAGCCGTCCTTCCGACCCGCCCGTCGGCGTAGCGTCGGCCGCACGCGTCGCCCTCATCCCGGGACCACCGCCCGCCCCGGGCGGCACCCGTCCCACCACGACCCCCTCGCGACGGCGCCCCGCGCCGGACGTGACGATCTGCACACCCACCAGGACCGGCGAACCACGTGAGCTCCTCTTCTTCCACCAGGCGCCTGCCGCACCCCCAGGGACGGCAGGGGAGCCGTGGCGCGTATCGGCTGGTCCGGACGCGGCCGGTGCGGGTGGATCCCCCTCGTCTGGACGCCGCACAGCGCTCCGTGGTTGACCACAGCACCGGCCCACTGCTGGTCCTCGCGGGTCCGGGGACCGGGAAGACCACCACGCTCGTCGAGTCGGTCGCGGCCCGCGTGGCGCGCGGCGGCGATCCCGCGCGCATCCTCGTGCTGACCTTCAGCCGCAAGGCGGCCGTCGAACTGCGCGACCGGATGGCGCTGCGCATGGGCGCCGCCCGGGCGCCCCGCGCCACCACCTTCCACTCGTACTGCTACGCCCTGGTCCGCGCCGAACAGGACAGCGACCTGTTCGCCGAACCGCTACGGCTGCTCTCCGGCCCCGAACAGGACGTGGCCGTCCGCGAGCTGCTCGCCGGCCAGATCGAACTCCAGCGGCGGGGCCTCGCGCACGTGCGCTGGCCCGACGACCTCCGCGCCTGCCTCACCACGCGCGGGTTCGCCGACGAGGTCCGGGCAGTGCTCGCCCGCAGCCGCGAACTGGGCCTCGGCCCCGACGCCCTGGACGCCTTCGCCGGCCGCATCGGCCGCCCCGACTGGCGGGCCGCGGCCTCCTTCCTCGCCGAGTACCTCGACGTCCTCGACCTGCACCGCGTGATCGACTACGCCGAACTCGTCCACCGCGCCGTCCTGCTCGCCCACCGCCCCGAGATCGCCCGGCGGCTCGCCGCGCAGTACGACGCCGTCTACGTCGACGAGTACCAGGACACCGACCCCGCCCAGGTACGGCTGCTGCACGCCCTCGCGGGCGGCGGCCGCACCCTGGTCGCCTTCGGAGACCCGGACCAGTCGATCTACGCCTTCCGGGGCGCCGACGTGAACGGCATCCTGGAGTTCCCGCACACCTTCCCGCGCCACGACGGGCGCCCGGCCCCCGTCGAGGTCCTGCGCACCTCCCGCCGCTCCGCGGCCGCGGTGCTGGCCGCCACCCGGCTCGTGACCCAGCGCATGCCCCTGACCCGGCTTCCGGCGGAGAAGGTCCGCGCCCACCGGGACCTCGCCCCCGCGCGCGAGGGCGGTCGTGTCGAGGTCTACACGTACCCGACATCCGGCACCGAGCTCGACAACATCGCCGACATCCTGCGCCGGGCGCACCTGGAGGACGGCGTGCCCTGGGGCGAGATGGCCGTCCTGGTGCGGGCCGGCTCCCGCACGATTCCCACGGTCCGCCGTGCCCTGACGGCCGCGGGCGTCCCCCTCGACATCGACGGCGACGACCTGCCCCTGCGCCACGAGCCCGCGGTGGCCCCCCTGCTGACGGCACTGCGCGCGGTGGCCACGGCGGAGGCGGCCTCGGGCACGGTGCGGCCCGACGGGCCGGGGGAGGGCGGCTCGGGGGAGGACGGCGGGCCGGGGGAGGGCGGCGGGCCCGCGGGCGGTGAGGCACTCCGCGTCGACGGTGAGGCGCTCGTCGAAGCGAAAGGAACAGACGCATCCGACCCGGACGCACCTGACGCCGACACCGTCGTCGCCGGACGAGCCGCACCGGACGCCTGCTGGCTCGACACCGAGACCGCCCTCACCCTGCTCACCTCACCCCTCGCGAGCATGGACGCCGCCGACCTGCGCCGCCTCGGACGTGCCCTGCGGGACGAGGAACGGGCCGCGGGCAACCCTCTGCCGCCACCGTCGGACGAACTGCTCACGCGCGCCCTCGCCGAACCGGAGCGCCTGGCCGTGCACGACCCCGTGTACGCGCGCGGTGCCCAGCGGCTGGGCGCGCTGCTGAGGAGGGCCCGGGAACGTCTCGCGGGCGGCGGCACGGCCGAGGAGGCGCTCTGGGACCTGTGGGAGGGCACGCCCTGGCCCGCGCGCCTGGAACGGTCTGCCCGCCGTGGCGGCGCGGCCGGCCGCAACGCCGACCGCGACCTGGACGCCGTATGCGCGCTGTTCGCCACCGCCGCACGCGCGGAGGAGCGCACCGGCGGGCGCGGCGCGCTGAACTTCCTGGCCGAGATCGAGGCCGAGGACATCGCCGCCGACACCCTCACCCGGCGCGCCGCGCGCCCCGACGCCGTACGTCTGATGACCGCGCACCGTGCCAAGGGACTGGAGTGGAGCCTGGTCGTCGTCGCGGGCGTGCAGGAGGGGCTGTGGCCCGACCTGCGCCGCCGCGGCTCCCTGCTGGAGGCGGACCGCATCGGCCGCGACGGACTCGCCGAACCGCTCACACCGGGTGCCCTGCTCGCGGAGGAGCGCCGCCTGTTCTACGTGGCCGCCACGCGCGCGCGTGACCGGCTCGTCGTCACGGCGGTCAAGGCGCCCGCGGACGACGGCGACCAGCCCTCCCGCTTCCTCGCCGAACTCGGCGTCGAGCCCAGGGACGTCACGGGCCGCCCGCGCCGCCCCCTGTCGGTCGCCGCGCTGGTCGCGGAACTACGTGCCACCACGGTCGACCCGCGCGTCTCGGAGCCGCTCAGGGAAGCCGCGGCGCGCCGCCTCGCCCGCCTGGCCGCCCTGGCCGACGAGGACGGCCGGCCCCTGGTGCCGTCGGCGCACCCCTACCGCTGGTGGGGCATGTTCGAGCCGACCGAGAGCAAGGTGCCGCTGCGCGACCGCGACCGGCCCGTCGTGCTCTCCGGCAGCGCCCTCGACCAACTCGCCAACACCTGCGCCCTCCAGTGGTTCCTGGGCCGAGAGGTGAAGGCCGACGCCCCCGCCACGGCCGCCCAGGGCTTCGGCAACGTGGTGCACGTCCTCGCCGACGAGGTCGCCTCCGGACACACCCCGGCCGACCTCGCCGTTCTCACCGAGCGCCTCGACTCCGTGTGGAACGCGCTCGCCTTCGACGCGCCCTGGAAGTCGGCGCAGGAGAAGGAGCACGCGCGCATGGCGCTCGAACGGTTCCTGAAGTGGCACGTCATGGACCGCGCCGGCCGCACGCCCGTCGCGAGCGAGCACGACTTCGACGTCACCCTGGAGGCGGGCGAGTACGAGGTCCGCATCCGCGGCCAGATGGACCGCGTCGAGGCCGACGGCGACGGCCGTGCCTACGTCGTGGACTTCAAGACCGGCAAACAGGCGCCCACCGCGCGCGAGATGGAGCGGCATCCGCAGCTCGCCGTGTACCAGCTCGCCGTCCGCGAAGGCGCCGTCGACGAGGCCTTCGACGGCGTCCGCCCCGAGCCGGGCGGCGCCGAACTCGTGCAGTTGCGCCAGGGCGCCGCCAAGCGGGACGGCGGCGAGACCCTGCCCAAGGTGCAGGCACAGGAGCCGCTCGAGGGCGAATGGGTCGGTGAACTGCTGGCCACCGCGGCCGGCAAGGTCCTCGACGAACGGTTCACGCCCACCGCCGGCCAGCACTGCACGCACTGCGCCTTCCGCGCCTCGTGCAGCGCCCGGCCCGAGGGACGCCACGTGGTGGAGTGAGCCCGCCGGCGGACCACAGCGCGAAAGCGGCCCGCGCGGCGCGCGGCGTGGCACGAACGGTCTGGTGTGACGGACCGCACCAACCCTCCTGACCTGCGCCTTCTGTGTCGCGGCAGACGTTTTGTCATCGACTGTCGGTGGCCGCCATTAGCCTCTCCCCATGCCCGCCCGTATCACCGATCCCGAGCAGCTCAAGGAGCTCCTCGGGATCCCCTTCACCCCGGAGCAGACGGCCTGCATCACCGCACCGCCCGCCCCGCAGGTGATCGTGGCCGGAGCCGGGTCGGGCAAGACGACGGTGATGGCTGCGCGCGTGCTGTGGCTGGTCGGCACCGGCCAGGTCGCCCCCGAGCAGGTCCTCGGCCTGACCTTCACCAACAAGGCCGCCGGCGAACTCGCCGAGCGCGTCCGCAAAGCCCTGGTCAGGGCCGGCGTCACCGACCCCGACGTCATCGACCCGGACAACCCGCCGGGCGAACCGGTGATCTCCACGTACCACTCCTTCGCGGGCCGCCTGCTGACCGACCACGGCCTGCGCATCGGCCTGGAGCCGACATCCCGGCTGCTCGCCGACGCCACCCGCTACCAACTCGCCGCGCGCGTGCTGCGCGAGGCACCCGGCCCCTACCCGGCACTCACCCGTTCCTTCGCCGACCTGGTCAGCGACCTGCTCGCCCTCGACTCCGAGCTGTCCGAGCACCTGGTCCGCCCGGAGGACCTGCTCGCGTGGGACGCCGGTCTGCTGCGCACCCTGGAGGGCACCAGGCTCAGCAACGCCGACCTGCGCAAGGTGCCCGAGACCGCCGCCGCCCGGCGCGAACTCGCCGAGCTGGTGCTGCGCTACCGGGCCGCCAAGCGCGAGCGCGACCTGCTCGACTTCGGCGACCAGATCGCCCTCTCCGCCCGGCTCGCCCGGATCCCCGAGGTGGGCCGCGTCCTGCGCGACGAGTTCCGCGTGGTGCTCCTGGACGAGTACCAGGACACCTCCGTGGCCCAGCGCACCCTCCTGGCGGGCCTCTTCGGCGACGGAACCGGCCACCCCGTCACCGCCGTCGGCGACCCCTGCCAGGCGATCTACGGCTGGCGCGGCGCGTCCGTCGCCAACCTCGACGACTTCCCCGAGCACTTCGCCCTCGCCGACGGCAGCCCCGCGACCCGGCAGGCGCTCAGCGAGAACCGCCGCAGCGGCGGCCGCCTCCTCGACCTCGCCAACGGCCTGGCCGAACCGCTGCGCGCCATGCACGCGGGCGTGGAGGCACTGCGCCCCGCTCCCGGCGCCGAGCGCGACGGAATGGTCCGCTGCGCTCTCCTGACCACCCACGCCGAAGAGATCGGCTGGATCGCCGACTCCGTCGCGCACCTGGTGAACACCGGCAAGGCGCCCGGCGAGATCGCCGTCCTGTGCCGTACGGCCACCGACTTCGCCGAAATCCAGGGTGCCCTGGTCGCCCGTGACGTACCCGTCGAGGTGGTGGGCCTCTCGGGCCTGCTGCACCTGCCCGAGGTCGCCGACCTCGTCGCCGTCTGCGAAGTCCTCCAGGATCCCGGAGCCAACGCCGCCCTGGTCCGCCTGCTCACCGGCCCGCGCTGGCGCATCGGCCCCCGTGACCTCGCCCTGCTGGGGCGGCGTGCGCGGCTGCTCGTGTCCCACACGCGCGGTGGCGACGGCGACGACCCGGACCGGCGGCTCGCCGAGGCCGTCGAGGGGGTCGACCCCTCCGAGGTGACATCCCTCGCGGACGCCCTGGACACCTTCCTGGAGACAGCCCTGGAGGGAACCGACGACGGGCTGCCCTTCTCACCGGACGCGCGCGTGCGCTTCGCCCGGCTCGCGGCGGAACTGCGCGATCTGCGACGCTCCCTGGCCGACCCGCTGATGGACGTCCTGCACCGCGTTCTCGCCGTCACCGGCCTCGAGGTGGAACTGTCGGCGTCCCCGCACGCCCTGGCCGCCCGCCGCCGCGAGACCCTGTCGAACTTCCTCGACATCGCCGCCGCCTTCGCCGCCGCGGAGAGCGAGGCGAGCCTGCTCGCCTTCCTCGGCTTCCTGCGCACCGCCGCCCAGTACGAGAAGGGGTTGGACAACGCCCTGCCCGGCGGGGAGAACACCGTCAAGGTCCTCACCGCGCACAGGTCCAAGGGCCTGGAGTGGGACGTGGTCGCCGTCCCCGGACTGGTCACCGGCACCTTCCCCAGCGGCCAGGGCCGCGAGAAGTGGACCGCCCAGGCCAAGGTGCTGCCGCACGAGCTGCGCGGTGACGCCGACACGCTGCCCGACGTCGAGGCCTGGGACTCGCGGGGCATGAAGGCCTTCCACGAGGCCATGAAGGACCACCAGCACACCGAGGAACTGCGCCTCGGCTACGTCACCTTCACCCGCCCCCGCTCCCTGCTCCTCGGCTCGGGCCACTGGTGGGGGCCCACCCAGAAGAAGCCCCGTGGCCCCTCCGCCTTCCTCCACGCCCTGCACGACCACTGCGCCGCCGGGTACGGCGAGATCGAGGCCTGGGCCGACGAACCCGGGGAGGACGAGGAGAACCCCGTCCTCCACCGGGCGTCCGCCGACCAGGTCTGGCCGCTGCCCCTGGACGACGCCGCGCTGGCCCGCCGCCGCGCCGCCGCCGAGACCGTCCTCACCCACCTGGAGAACCTTGCCGCGGCCGGGACGGGCGCACCCACGGCCGCACACGCACCCGAGACCCACGACGACCCCGACTGGCCCCCACCGCCGGCCGAGGACGGGCCGGACCCGTACGACGGGCCGGACCCGTACGACGAATCCGACAGGTACGACGGGCTGGACCCCTACGACGAGTCAACCCCCTACGACGAACCGGGCCCGTACGACGAGTCAGCCCCTTACGGCGAACCGGACCCCTTCGCGGAGGCCACTCCCGGCCGCCCCCGCACCCAGCCCCCGGCCCGCGCCGGCGAGTGGAGCACCGTCCGCCCCCTCGTCCCGCACCAGGCGCCGCCCCCCGAGCGGCGCCCGGCCCGCCTCACGCCCGAGGAAGCCCGCACGGTCGCTTCCTGGGACCGTGACCTGGACGCGCTCACCGGGGAGCTGCTGCGCGCCCGGCAGAACGTCACGGACGTACCCCTGCCGGTGACGCTGACCGCGTCGCAGGTGCTGCGCCTGGCCGCCGACCCCGACGGGCTCGCCCAGGAGCTCGCACGTCCCATGCCGAGCCCGCCCCAGCCGGCCGCGCGCCGGGGCACGAGGTTCCACGCGTGGGTGGAGGCCCGCTTCGAGGAGTTGCCCCTGCCCTTCCTGGAACCGGAGGAACTGCCCGGTGAGGACGCGGAGATCGCCGACGAACGCGACCTGGCAGCGCTCAAGGAAGCCTTCGAGCGCACCGAGTACGCCCACCGCACCCCCTACCGCGTCGAGGTCCCCGTCCAGCTCACCCTTGGCGGCCGCGTCGTACGGGGCCGTATCGACGCCGTCTACGAGGTCCTCGACCGCGACGGCGTGACGTACGAGATCGTCGACTGGAAGACCGGCCGGGGACGCGACGGCGACCCGCTCCAGCTCGCCGTCTACCGGCTCGCGTGGGCCGAGCAGCAGGGTGTGCCCGTGGAATCGGTCACAGCGGCGTTCGTGTACGTGCGCACCGGCGAGGTCGTCCGGCCCGGGGATCTGCCGGACCGGGCCGCGCTGGAGCGCCTGTTGACAGGGGAGGAGGCTCCGGAGGACGGTCGTGGCGTACCGGCCGCGAAAGTAAACCGTGCGTAAGCGACCGGCCGGGAGGTCGGTGCGGCCGGATAGGCTCGTGACCATGAGCCAGACCCCGGACAGCGCCGTCCGCACGTACATCGAGCGCCACCGTGCGGCGTTCCTCGACGACCTCGCCGAGTGGCTGCGCATCCCGTCGGTCTCCGCCCAGCCCGACCACGCGCCCGACGTACGCCGAAGCGCCGACTGGCTCGCCGCCAAGCTCAGGGAGACCGGCTTCCCGGCCGCCGAGGTCTGGCAGACGCCCGGCGCGCCCGCCGTCTTCGCCGAGTGGCCGTCCGGCGACCCGCAGGCACCCACCGTCCTGGTCTACGGCCACCACGACGTGCAGCCCGCCGCCCGTGAGGACGGCTGGGACAGCGACCCCTTCGAGCCGGTCGTCCGCGGCAACCGTCTCCACGCGCGCGGGGCGGCCGACGACAAGGGCCAGGTCTTCTTCCACACCCTGGGCGTGCGCGCCCACCTCGCCGCCACCGGCCGGGCCGCCCCGGCCGTCAACCTCAAGCTGCTGATCGAGGGCGAGGAGGAGTCCGGCTCCCCCCACTTCCGCGCCCTGGTCGAGGAGCACGCCCAGCGGCTCGCCGCCGACGCCGTGATCGTCTCCGACACCGGCATGTGGTCCGAGGACACCCCGACGGTGTGCACGGGCATGCGCGGGCTCGCCGAGTGCGAGATCCGCCTGTCCGGCCCCGACCAGGACATCCACTCCGGCTCCTTCGGCGGCGCCGTGCCCAACCCGGCCACCGCCGCCGCCCGCCTCGTCGCCGCCCTGCACGACGAGCACGCACGCGTGACCGTCCCCGGCTTCTACGACGGCATCGTCGAACTCACCGACCGCGAACGCGAGCTCTTCGCCGAGCTGCCCTTCGACGAGGAGCGCTGGCTGCGCACCGCCAAGTCGCACGCCACCCACGGCGAGGCCGGGCACACCACCCTGGAACGCATCTGGGCCCGCCCCACCGCCGAGGTCAACGGCATCGGCGGCGGATACCAGGGCCCCGGCAGCAAGACGATCGTCCCGTCCTCCGCCTTCGTGAAACTGTCCTTCCGGCTGGTCGCGGGACAGGATCCCGACCATGTGGAGAAGGCGGTCCGCGCCTGGGCCGACGAACAGGTGCCCGCCGGCATCCGTCACGAGATCACGTTCCGCCCCGGCACGCGCCCGTGCCTGACCCCGCTGGACCACCCGGCCCTGCAGTCCGTCGTGCGCGCCATGGGCCGCGCCTTCGAAGGCCCCGTCCGCTTCACCCGCGAGGGAGGCTCGGGCCCCGCCGCCGACCTCCAGGAGGTACTCGGAGCCCCGGTGCTCTTCCTGGGCATCTCCGTCCCCTCCGACGGCTGGCACGCCCCGAACGAGAAGGTGGAGCTGGACCTTCTGCTGAAGGGCGTCGAGACCACCGCCTACCTCTGGGGCGACCTCGCCGACACCTGGCGCCATGCGCCCTGACGACCCCGCCCGGTCCGGAGCGACACCGCGCGCGGGGCACACTGGAGAAGCCGCCCCGCACGGCGACACCGCACCCGGCCCGGTCGCCCCCTGCCGCACGAACCGCTGAACCGCCCGCCGAAACAACCGTTCCACCGGGGGAGTTGGAAGCACCTGTGACCACCTGGACCGACCAGAACGCCGACCGGCCCATCTCGCTCACCGCGCCGAGCGGCATCGACCGCGCCGCCCACCACCGGCTCGACGAGGCCTGGCTCGCGGCGGCGTGGAGTCACCCCACGACACGCTGCTTCGTCGTCTCCGGCGGCCAGGTCCTCATCGACGAGACGTCCGACGGCCGGACCGAACTCGTCATGACGCCCTCCTTCGAAGCCCCGCTCACCGAGGCCCACCGCTACTTCCTGGGCACCGACGCCGATGGCGTCAGCTACTTCGCCCTGCAGAAGGACGCGCTGCCCGGCCGCATCGACCAGTCCGCCCGCCCCGCGGGCCTGCGCGAGGCCGGACTGCTGCTGTCGCCGCGCGACGCCGGCCTCATGGTGCACGCGGTCGGCCTGGAGAACTGGCAGCGCACCCACCGCTTCTGCTCCCGCTGCGGCGAGCGCACGGTCATCGCCGCCGCCGGCCACATCCGCCGCTGCCCCGCCTGCGGCGCCGAGCACTACCCGCGCACCGACCCGGCGGTGATCATGGCGGTCACGGACGGGGAGGACCGCATCCTGCTCGGCCGCCAGGTCCACTGGCCGGAAGGCCGCTTCTCGACGCTGGCCGGTTTCGTCGAGCCCGGCGAGTCCATCGAGCAGGCGGTGCGCCGGGAGGTCTTCGAGGAGGCCGGCGTCGTCGTCGGCGGCCAGGTCGAGTACGTCGCCAGCCAGCCGTGGCCGTTCCCGTCCAGCCTCATGCTCGGCTTCATGGCCCGCGCCACCTCCACCGACATCGACGTCGACGGTGACGAGATCCACGAGGCCCGCTGGTTCTCCCGCGACGAACTCGGCGCGGCCTTCGAGTCCGGGGAGGTCCTGCCCCCCTACGGCATCTCCATCGCGGCCCGCCTGATCGAACTCTGGTACGGCAAGCCGCTGCCGACCCGCAACGTCATGTGAGACCGGACGCACGAAGGGCGGCCCCTGAGACCCAGAGACCGCCCTCTCCGCTTTCGCCGTACCGCCGAGGCGTCCGACGAGCTACGCGCCGATCTTCTGCTTGACCTGTGCCAGCGAGGGGTTCGTCAGCGTCGAACCGTCGGGGAACAGAACCGTCGGCACCGTCTGGTTTCCGCCATTCGCCTTCTCCACGAACGCCGCGGACTCCGGGTCCTGCTCGATGTTGATCTCGGTGTACGCGATGCCCTCGCGGTCCAGCTGCTTCTTCAGCCGCTGGCAGTAACCGCACCACGTGGTGCTGTACATCGTCACAGTGCCCAGCATGTCTCTCGTGCTCCTTCGGCGGGTCCGGGGTAACAGGTCGTCGCAGGGGAAGAACGTCCGCGCGAGGCACACCATTCCCGTGCGGTGCGGACGGCGGAGGGTGACCCTCGCCGCATTGGTACGACTACCGGTGTCCACCTGTGGACAACCGGCTCACGCGTCTCCGGCGACCTGGCAGCATGGCTGTGTGACAGCAGCAACGCACTCCACCCTTTTCCCGCAGGTACCGGACTCGGCCGACGCGGTGCTCGAAGGGCTCGACCCCGAGCAGCGCGAGGTGGCCACCGCCCTGCACGGCCCGGTGTGCGTGCTGGCCGGAGCCGGTACCGGCAAGACGCGGGCGATCACCCACCGCATCGCCTACGGCGTGCGCGCCGGCATCCTGCACCCCTCCAGCGTCCTCGCCGTCACGTTCACCAACCGCGCCGCCGGAGAGATGCGCGGGCGGCTGCGCCAGCTCGGCGCCCAGGGCGTCCAGGCCCGCACCTTCCACTCCGCGGCCCTGCGTCAGCTGCAGTATTTCTGGCCGAAAGCGATCGGTGGCTCCTTGCCCCGCCTCGTCGACCGCAAGGTCCAGCTCGTCGCCGACGCGGCAGCCGCCTGCCGTATCCGCCTCGACCGGGGCGAGCTGCGGGACACCACCGCGGAGATCGAGTGGTGCAAGGTCACCCAGACCGTCCCCGCCGACTATCCGGCGGCCGCCGCCAAGGCCGGCCGTGAGACGCCCCGCGCGCCCGCCGAGATCGCCCAGCTGTACGGGGCCTACGAGGACCTCAAGCGCGAGCGCGGCGTCATCGACTTCGAGGACGTGCTCCTGCTGACGGTCGCCGTCCTCCAGGACCGGCAGGACATCGCCGAGCAGGTCCGTGCCCAGTACCAGCACTTCGTGGTCGACGAGTACCAGGACGTCAGCCCCCTCCAGCAGCGTCTGCTGGAGCTGTGGCTCGGCGACCGGGACTCCCTGTGCGTGGTCGGTGACGCCAGTCAGACGATCTACTCGTTCACCGGTGCCACCCCCGACCACCTCCTCGACTTCCGTACCCGCCACCCGGGGGCCACCGTCGTCAAACTGGTCCGCGACTACCGTTCCACCCCCCAGGTCGTCCACCTCGCCAACGGTCTGCTGGCCCAGGCCCGCGGCCGGGCCGCCGACCACCGCCTGGAACTGATCTCCCAGCGTGCACCGGGCCCCGAACCCGTCTACGCCGAGTACACCGACGAGCCCGCCGAGGCCGAGGGCGCGGCCCGCCGCATCCGCGAGCTGCTGGCCGCCGGCGTCCGGCCCGCCGAGATCGCCGTCCTGTTCCGCACCAACGCCCAGTCCGAGACCTACGAGCAGGCGCTCGCCGACGCCGGCATCCCCTACCAGCTGCGCGGCGCCGAGCGGTTCTTCGACCGCCCCGAGGTGCGCAAGGCGATCAACGCGCTGCGCGCCGCCGCCCGCTTCGGCGGCAACGACGCCCTCCTCGAGGATGTCGTCGACCTGCCCTCCCAGGTGCGCGCGGTCCTGTCCGGCGAGAACTGGACGCCCCAGCCGCCGGCCGGTTCCGGCGCCGTCCGGGAGCGCTGGGAGTCACTGGCAGCCCTGGTGCACCTGGCGCAGGACTTCACCGCCGCCCGAGCGGACGCGACCCTCGCCGACCTGATCGCCGAACTCGACGAGCGCGCGGGCGCCCAGCACGCCCCGACGGTCCAGGGCGTCACCCTCGCCTCCCTGCACTCGGCGAAGGGCCTGGAGTGGGACGTCGTCTTCCTGGTCGGCGTCGCCGAGGGCATGATGCCGATCACCTACGCGCGCACCGACGAGCAGATCGAGGAGGAGCGCCGCCTGCTCTACGTCGGCGTCACCCGGGCCCGTGAGCGCCTCCACGTCTCCTGGGCGCTCTGCCGTTCGCCGGGCGGCCGGCCGAACCGCCGGCCCAGCCGGTTCCTCGACGGGCTGCGCCCCGGCTCGGGCAGCGTGTCCGGGCGCGGCGCCAATGCCCGCGCCGGGGGCGTCGAGCGCGGTTTCGGGAGCGCGACCACGGGCGTGGCGGTCGGGCCGCGCCGGACCCAGCGCACCCCGGCCCGTTGCCGGATGTGCGGGCGCACCCTGACCGACGGCGGCGAGATGAAGCTGATGCGCTGCGAGGACTGCCCCTCCGACATGGACGAGGGGCTCTACGAGCGGCTGCGGGCCTGGCGCGCGGTCCAGGCCCGGCGGTCCGGACAGCCCGCGTTCTGCGTCTTCACGGACAAGACGCTGATCGCGATCGCCGAGACCGCCCCCGAGGAACCGGGCGAACTCGCGCGGATCCCGGGCGTCGGCACCCGCAAGCTCAACCGTTACGGGACCGATGTCCTGGCCATCTGTGCAGGCCAGGACCTGGCGGCGGAGGACGGCGACGACTGATCCGAACTCGTCGGAAAAATAGTTTGCGCATGCCCCAGGAATCCCCATAGGTTCTTAGGCACGAGAACAGAGGCCTTCTCCAAGGCCCCGGTTCCGTGCTGTACTTGCATATCCGTCGGACCGGTTCGTCCTGGTCCCCCGAGACGCCGAGAGGAGGCGATTCCAGTGATCATCATCAACACCAACTCCGTCAGCACCGCCAAACTGACCGATCGCTCGAACGTCTCCACGTGCATTCTCGCCGCCTCGAACCTGGGCACCGGTCTGTCCGGCATTCGTGCCGACCGGTCGGCGTCCTCCTCCGTTGCCCCCGTGGGTCTTGTTGCCCGCGACCGCAGCGAGCGACCGACCGAGGCGCTGGAAGCGGCAGTAAAGGCACAGGCGAAGGCCTATGCCTTTACGGCGACCGGTGCCGGAGCCCGGAAGCAGACGACGCAGCACCACCTGATGTGGGCCTTCCGTGGGCCAGAACCCTGGAGTCATCCAGCCTGATCGTCGATCAGGCCGGCGCCTTCAGGGCCGCGGAACCCCACCCGGGATCCGCGGCCCTTCTGTTTGTCCCCGACCGGGGACGGCAGAGCGAAGGGGCCTCGGGACAAGAAAAGAACCCGGTACCAAGCCGCCTCCCGGCCCAACAGGGCCGGAACGACCAGACGAGGAAGACGACCCGTGCAACTCGAAGCGCACGCCCCGTCCGTACCGCCTTCCGAAACGATCCCCCCGCCCGGCCTCACGGAGGACTCCACCTTGACCCCGCTCACGGCGCTCACCGCGCTCGACGACGCCATCGAGAACCTCGGCGTACCCGTCCCGTGCCGCTCCTACGACCCGGAGGTCTTCTTCGCCGAGTCGCCCGCGGACGTGGAGTACGCCAAGTCCCTCTGCCGCACCTGCCCGCTGGTCGAGGCCTGCCTCGCCGGCGCCAAGGAGCGGCGTGAGCCTTGGGGCGTCTGGGGTGGCGAGCTGTTCGTCCAGGGTGTCGTCGTCGCCCGGAAGCGGCCGCGTGGCCGCCCGCGCAAGAACCCGGTCACGGCATGAACACCATCGCAGGAACGATCGACCGCCCCCTCACGCACGACCCCAAGAAGCAGGCCCCGATGAAGCCGTCCACCAGCGAGCCCGCAGGCTCCGCGATCCAAGACGTCACCACCACCGGCGCGAACGACTCGCGTCAGAACAGGACCCGCGAGATGCAACTCATCCCAGAAGCCCTGGCTCGTGCGCATATGCACGACCGGCTGCAGGCGGCCGAGCAGGAACGCCGGGCCGTGGGCCTGGTGACCGCTCGCCGGATGCAGCGTCGGGCCGAGCGCGCCTCGCTGCGTGCTCGCCGGGCGCTCGCCATCGCCGTGATGCAGTGACCCTTCTCACCTGAAGCGGTGGCCTTCCGACAGGGGAGGCGAAGCTCTCCACGCGGGGGCCGGTCCGTCCGAACGGACCGGCCCCCGCGGCGCGTTGTGTCGCGGATGCCGGCGACGCGGCCGAGGGGCGGCCGGCTCGGCCGCACGATCCGCCGTCCCCGGCGGCCGCTCACGCCTCGGCGACCGACTCCTCCGCCTCCAGGCCCTCGTCGGCGACGAATCCCGGCAGCCACTCCTCCAGTTCCTCCCGCAGTCGCACCGTCGCACCGAGCTGACACAGCACGCCGATCGTGCTGAGCGTCACCCGGTGGATCAGCAGGTAGGCCGGAGGCAGGTTGAGCCGCCTGCCCAGCTGATAGGCGGGGGAGCGCGGGTCGGCGATCCGGGCCGCCTGGCTGCGCATCCAGTCGCGCGTGAACGTGAACTCGTCGACCACCGCCGGTTCGATGATCGGCAGGAGGTAGTCGAGGACGGCATCGGGCTCCAGCGCGATGGACTCCTTGACGAAGCCCTCCTCTCGCAGCAGCTCGTAGACCGCTCCCGCCTCGCCGTCGAGGGTCATGCGCAGGGAGGTGCCGATCGGCTCGGGCAGACCGCCCGGGAGCCGGTCGACGGTGCCGAAGTCCAGGACGCCCAGGCGCCAGTCGTCCTCGCCTTCCGGGCCACCGGGCACGAGACGGAAGTTGCCGGGGTGCGGGTCGGCGTGCAACAGGCCGGTGCGGGCCGGCCCGGAGAAGAGGAAACGCGACAGCAGCTGGCCGGCACGGTTGCGCTGCTCGGGGGTGCCGGCGGAGATCACCTCGGACAGGGGGACGCCGTCGATCCACTCCGTGACCAGGACCTGGTCGCACTGGTGGACCACCGCCGGGACCACGACATCGGGATCGTCGACGAACTCCTCCGCGTGGGCCTGCTGGGCCTGGGCCTCCAGCCCGTAGTCCAGTTCCTCCGAGACGCGGTCCCGCAGTTCGGTGATCAGCGGCTTGATGTCCATGCCGGGGATGAGAGGCCCCAGCAGTTTGGCGAAACGACTCAGTTGATTCAGGTCCGAGAGCAGGGCCTCGCCCGCGCCGGGGTACTGGACCTTGACCGCCACCTCCCGCCCGTCGTGCCACACCGCACGGTGCACCTGGCCGATCGAGGCGGCCGCGGCAGGCTTGTCGTCGAACGTGAGGAACAGGTCGGACCAGTCCTCGCCGAGCCGCTCCGCGAGCACGGAGTGCACCGTGCGGGTCGGCATGGGTGGCGCCGCCTCCTGGAGCTTGGTGAGTGCCGCGCGGTAGGGACCGGCGACCTCCTCGGGCAGGGCGGACTCGAAGACGGACAGGGCCTGCCCGAACTTCATCGCACCACCCTTCAACTCGCCCAGGACCTTGAACAACTGCTCCGCGGTGCGCTGTTGCAGCTCACGGCCGACGATCTCCGCGGACTCGCCCACGATTCTTTTGCCCAGGCCCCAGGTGGCCCGGCCCGCGATGCCGAGCGGGAGCGCGGCGAGCTTGGCGGTCCGGGTGACCGCCTTCCGGGGAAGATCAGACATGCGCCCTCCAGGTCCCAGAAAGCCGCGCCGCGTCTGCCGTACGGCGTAACTCCTTCGAATGCCGTTGCTCCGCCATTGTCGCGCGCGACTCCGTGTCCTCGGAGAAGGTGTGTTCCTCATTACCTTTCTCCGCTGCCCCGCACGGGCATGCGGGGTGCGCCCATATCGGTCGCGCATGCCACTGGAGGGCCGGCACGGACACCTCCCAGCGGGCGCCCGCGCTGGACGGGAGCGTGCCGTCGAGAAAGGCCAGCGCATGCGCCGCCGCCAGCCCCGCGACCGTGGTGGCCAGCGTCAGGTCGCAGGCGCGGACGGCGCGCCGCGTCCCGGAGTGCCACTGTGCGACCAGCCGGGGCCAGGCCGGGTCCCGGTCGGTGCGCGCCTGGTGAAGGCACCCCGCGCAGGCCGTCTCACCGGGCAGGACGAGCGGGCCCACCACGCCGGTCGCCTCCACCACTCCGGCGTGGAGATGCGGTGTGCCCGAGGCGATCAAGGACTCCGTCTCGGACGGAGCCGGAGCGTGCACGGACACGTCGTCCCTCGGGGTGAGGACCACCAGGGAGAAACCGGGCACGTCCGTCCCGGCCGGTGAGCGGGTGCTCCTGCGGGGTGGTCTGTCCGGTGCGGCCCGGCGCACCGCACGACGGGCGGACTCGTCCCGGCGCTCACCGACGGCCTCGGCGGGCAGCCCGCCCGGGGCGACGTCCTCCGGCTCCACCACGCCGCCGTCGCGCACGTCCACCTCACCGACCCCGGCGCCCGAGAGCAGCGAGGCCACCACGGCGCCCACCCGGCCCGCGCCCCGTACCTGCACGCGCAGCCGACGCCTGGCGGCCAGGTGCTCGATCGCCTCGCCCGGTTCCGAGGTCGTCAGCGACAGCGACGCGAGGTCCGGGCGCAGCCGGTCCATGACGTCCTTCTTCTCCCGCAGGGCGGCTCCCTCCGCCCCGCCCCCGCGCGCGTCGTCGAGCAGACCGGCCCGCGCCAGCCGCCGCACCAACTGATCCACGTGCCCGTCCGGCAGGTCCATCCGGCGCCCCTCCTCACGCAGGAGAGGAAGCCCGCGGGTGCCGTCCAGCAGGTCCAGGAAACTGCCCGTCGCCGTGTCCACCGGGCCGAGCGTCAGCGCGTGCGCCGGGGCCAGCCCGAACTGCACGGTGTTCAGATCACGCCAGCCGCGCCGCAGCGCGGGTTTCACCATCGGATGCATCGAAGGCCCCCGTCAGCCGGAATCTCCCCGTAAGCCGACGGAGCGGGGCCATGGGACGGCCAGGCTCCGCCGACGACTGCCAGCATGCCCGGCGGCGCCGGAGGACGCCGAAAGTTGTCCACAGGGAGCGGGATTCATCGTACAAATCCGTCGTACGAGGCAAAAGTGAGGCGCGGGATCGAAACCGAACCGTCCCGGAGCCGGGACTTCCCCCGTGCGCAGCGGGTAACGTCGGGGCGTGCCCGCCGACCCACCGCACCGCGCCGGAACGCCACAGCGCAGCACGACGAGCCAGCCGCCGAGCGGCTCATGGGCGAGCGCGATCGAGGTGCGCAGGAGCGCCCGTCGACGCCGCACGGTCTCCGCCTACCGCGAGGGCGATCGCACCGTCGTGCTCATCCCCGCCAGGATGTCCGAGGCCGAGGAGCAACGCTGGGTGAGCGTCATGCTCGACAAGCTCGCCGCCCAGGAGAGCCGCCGGCGCGCTCCCGGCGACGCCGAACTGGCCGAACGCGCCGAGCGGCTGTCGGCCCAGTACTTCGCGGGCCGGGCCCGGGCCGCCACGGTGCGCTGGGTCACCAACCAGAACACCCGCTGGGGCTCGTGCACCCCCGCCGAGGGCAGCATCCGCCTGTCGCACCGCCTCAAGGGCATGCCGGAGTACGTCGTCGACTACGTGCTCCTCCACGAGCTGGCGCATCTGCTGGTGCCCGGCCACGGCCCCGACTTCTGGCGGCTGCTGGAGGCGTACCCGCGCACCGAGCGGGCCCGCGGCTACCTGGAAGGGGTGGTCGCGGCCGCGCGGCTGCCCCACCCGCCCGGAACCCGCGAGGAGTGAGCCTTCGCGCGCGGGGGGCCCGGGGGTGTCCCGCGCGGGTTGTGTACCGGGTCTGTACCGACATCGTCCGATGTCCGGTTTTGCCGTTAGCCTGACGCGACGCATTCGCAATCGGGATGGGGGACGGTCGTTACGCATGTCCAGGGAATTCCAACGCGGCCACAAGGCCAGGATCAGTGACCTCACCGCGGGCACGGATCTGTATGTAGGCGTGCAGATCTCCGGTCCCGGCCTGACCTTCGACATCAGCTGCTTCGGCCTCGACGCCGACGAGCGGCTCTCGGACGACCGGTACTTCGTCTTCTTCAACCAGCCGAAGACCCCCGAGGAGTCGGTCCAGCTCCTGGGCGCCCAGGCGGGCGACACGGAGTCCTTCCGCGTCACTCTGGACCGGATCCCCCCGCAGATCCGGAAGCTGTCCTTCACCGCGACCCTCGACGGCGCCGGCCAGATGTCGCAGATCGCCCCCGGCTACCTGCGGATCGTCGCGGGCGGCCAGGAGGTGGCCCGCTACTCCTTCGACGGCTCGGAGTTCTCCACCGAGCGCGCGGTGATGCTGGGCGACTTCTACCTCAAGGACGTGTGGCGCTTCGCGGCCGTCGGACAGGGCTTCGACGGCGGGCTGGACGCGCTGCTGAAGAACTTCGGCGGTGAGGTCGCCGAGGAAGAGGCGCCCGCCGCCGCACCTCAGCCGCAGCCCGGTGCCGCTCCCGGCTTCGCCCCGCCCGCCCAGGCGTCCGCGCCGCCCGCGTTCGGCGCCCCGCCCGCTCCGGCCCCCGCCCCGCAGCCCGCGGCACAGGGCTTCGCCCCGCCGGCCGGTCCGTCCCCGGCCCAACCGGTGCACGCCGCACCGACGATCGTCGCGCCCATGACCCCGCCCGGCGGAGTGCAGGTCCCGCCGCCCTCCCCCGCCCCCGCGCCGTACGGCCCGCCCGGCCAGCAGCCGCCGTACGGCCAGTTCGGCGCGCCCACCGCCCCGCCGCCGCCCGGTTACGGCCAGCCCCAGGCGCCGCAGGCCCCCACGCCGCCGCCCGGCTACGGGCAGCCGACCCCGCCGCCCGGCTACGGACAGCAGCCGGCGTTCGGCCAGGTGCCGGGCCAGCAGACCTACGGCGTCCCGCAGGGCGCGCCCCAGGGCGGCGCCGGTGTCGCCGCGGCCCTCCAGCAGTTCAAGGAGACGCCGGCCGGGCAGCGCTGGACACAGCAGAACCGGAAGCTGGTCCGCGTCGACCTCGGCGTCGGCGGCCAGCCCGTGCTGGCCCGGCAGGGCAGCATGGTGCTCTACCAGGGCAAGGTCGACTTCAGCTACAAGGGCGCCGGTTTCGCCGGCCGGATCGTCGGCAACGCGACCGGTCAGGAGATGCAGCTGATGCGCTGCACCGGCCAGGGACAGGTGTTCCTCGCCGAGGACTCCACGATGCTGCACCCCATCGAGCTCCAGGGCGACGGCATCTGCGTCTCCGCGGAGAACGTCCTCGCCTTCGACGAGAGCCTCCAGTACGAGGTGCGCCGCATCGAGGGACACGGCATCCCCGGCGGTGCCCTCTTCACCATGCAGTTCACGGGCACCGGCACGATCGTCGTGAAGACACACGGCACGCCCGTCGTCCTGCCGGTCACGCCGACGACCTTCGCCGACTGCAACGCCGTCGTCGCCTGGTCGGCCGCGGCCCAGGTCGTCGTCTCGAGCCAGGTGCGCATGCGCCGCAACGCCTATCCGGGCGACACGGGAGAGAGCGTCAACCTCCAGTTCCGGGCCGCTCCCGGCAACTTCATCGTCGTCCAGCCGTACGAGGTCTGAGGGAGCCCGTCATGAACCAGCCGCTCGCGGGCTACGCCCCCGCACCCGTCACCGCCCGCATGGAGAACCACGGCAACCACATGCTGAAGGTGGCCCTCCAGACCGGAAACGACCTCCTCGCGCGCGTGGGCTCGATGGTCGCCTACGAGGGCTTCATCCAGTACGAGCCCAACCCGCCGGCCGTGCGCCAGATCGCGCGCGACTGGATGACCGGCGAGGGCGCGCCCCTGATGAAGTGCTCCGGCGACGGCCTGCTCTACCTCGCCGACTACGGCGCGAACGTCGTCGTGATCAACCTCAACGGCGACGGCATCTCCGTCAACGCCACCAACCTGCTCGCCTTCGACGCCCACCTCACCTGGGGAGTCGAGCGGGTCAAGGGGATGGCGAAGTTCGCCGGACAGGGTCTGTGGAACACCAAGATCTCCGGGCAGGGATGGGTCGCGCTGACCTCCCGCGGCAAGCCGATCGTCGTCGACTGCGGCGGCGGCGAGAACGAGACCTACGTCGACCCGGACGCGCTCGTCGCCTGGTCCCCGAACCTCAAGGTCAAGGGCAAGCGCAGCTTCAAGGCACAGTCGCTGATCGGCCGGGGCAGCGGCGAGGCCTACCAGATGGCCTTCTCCGGAGAGGGCATCGTCGTCGTCCAGCCCAGCGAGGACAGCACCGACCGCCTTCGGGTCCGGGGCTGAGGGGGAGCCAGAGTCACCATGCAGAGCCCGCTTTTCGCCTACAACGACCAGCAGACCCAGGAACGCTGGAGCCTGCAGAACAAGCAGATGCTCCGCGTCGCCCTGGAGGGCCAGGACGACATCCTCGCCCGCAAGGGCACGATGGTTGCCTACCAGGGTCTCGTCGAGTTCGACGCCGAGTTCCAGAGCAACAGCCAGTCACGCGCGCGTGCGCGGACCGGCGAGGGCCTGGACCTGATGCGCTGCCACGGGCAGGGCATCGTCTACCTCGCCAACCTCGCCCAGCACATCCACGTCGTGGAGGTCGACCACGAGGGACTGACCGTCGACAGCAGCTACGTCCTCGCCATGGACTCCGGGCTGCACCACGAGGTCATCGCCGTCGACAGCCTCTACGGCATCTCCGGCTCCGGGAAGTACCAGCTCAACATCACCGGCCGCGGACGGGTCGCTCTGATGACCTCGGGCGCGCCCCTGATGCTGCAGGTCACGCCCGACAAGTACGTCAACTGCGACGCCGACGCCATCGTCGCCTGGTCCACCGGGCTGCGGGTGCAGATGCAGGCGCAGACGCACTCCTCCGGGGTGTGGCGGCGTCGCGGCAACACCGGTGAGGGCTGGGAGCTGAGCTTCATGGGGACCGGCTTCGCGCTCGTCCAGCCGAGTGAACTGCTGCCGCCGCAGAACGCCCAGATCGGCTCCGGCCTCGCCGCGCAGTACGGCATGGGCCAGCAGGGGGTGCGGACGCAGAACCAGGGCAACGCCTGGAGCTGACCGTCCGGAAAGCAGACGTAAGGGGCGACCGCCTGGCCGGCCGCCCCTTACGCGTACCGCCTCACAGGCGCGCCCGGGCCGCCTCCAGCAGACGGACGACCGACTCGTCCGCCACCTCCGCGACCGCGTCGTAGGGGAACCAGCGCAGGTCGAGGGACTCGTCGCTGATGGCCTGGGTGGCGCCGGGCGGGGCCAGGGCCGCGTACTGGACGTCGAAGTGCCAGTGGCACGGGGCCGGGATCGGATGGCGGTCCAGCCGGACCGGACCGCCCGGCAGCAGTGTCAGACCCGGGATGCCGGACTCCTCGGTGGCCTCGCGCAGGGCGGCCGCCGTCAGGGAGGCGTCCTGCGGCTCGCAGTGGCCGCCCATCTGGAGCCACATCCGCAACTTCCTGTGCAGGGTCAGCAGCACCTGCCCCCGCTCGGGGTCGATCACCAGGGCGCTGGCCGTCAGATGCCCGGCCCCGCAGGCCTTCCACAGGGCGTCCGGGTGCGCCGCCAGGTGGTCGAGGTACTCCTGGCGCAACTCGTCCTGGTCCCCGTACGCCTTCAGTACGAGAACCGCGTCGTCGTGCAGGCTCACTCGGTGCTGTCGCCCTTGCCGTCGTCGGTGTCGTCGTCCTTCTTCAGGTCCGGCTTCCCACCGGAACCGGAACCCGCGCCCGAGCCGGAACCCGCGCCGCCGCTCGCCGCCTCGCCGAGCATCTTGTCCCACTCGGAGAAGTCCATCTGCTCGCGGTGCACGAAGCCGTCCGGGTCGTCCAGGTCGGCGGCCGTCGGCAACATGTCCGGGTGCGCCCAGAGCGCGTCACGGCCGTCCACACCGCGCGCGTCCGTCAGCGAGGCCCACAGCCGGGACGCGTCCCGCAGGCGCCGCGGGCGCAGCTCCAGTCCGATCAGCGTCGCGAAGGTCTGCTCCGCCGGACCGCCCGTGGCGCGACGGCGGCGCAGGGTCTCGCGCAGCGCGTCCGCGGACGACAGGCGCGGCTTGGCGGCCGCGTGGACCACCGCGTCGACCCAGCCCTCCACCAGCGCCAGAGCCGTCTCCAGACGGGCCAGGGCGGCCTTCTGCTCCGGGGTGTCCTCCGGCTGGAACATGCCCTGCTGAAGGGCGTCCTGCAGCTGCTCGGGATTCTGCGGATCGAACTGCCCGACCACGTCCTCCAGCTTCGCCGTGTCCACCTTGATCCCGCGCGCGTAGCCGTCGACAGCGCCGAACAGGTGCGAGCGCAGCCACGGCACGTGCGCGAACAGGCGCTGGTGGGCGGCCTCGCGCAGGGCCAGGTAGAGCCGCACCTCCTCCTTCGGCACGCCCAGGTCCTTGCCGAACGACTCGATGTTCAGCGGCAGCAGCGCGGCCTTGCCGGCCGGGCCGAGCGGCAGGCCGATGTCGGTCGAACCGACGACCTCGCCCGCGAGCACGCCCACGGCCTGCCCGATCTGCGAGCCGAACATGGCGCCGCCCATCGAGCGCATCATGCCGATCAGCGGGCCGGCCATGGCCTGCATCTCCTCCGGCAGGACATCGCCCATGGCCGCGCCGACCCGCTCGGCGACCGGGTCGACCAGCTCCTTCCACGCGGGCAGGGTCGCCTCGACCCACTCGGCGCGCGACCACGCCACGGCGGTGCCGGCGCCGGACGGCAGCGAGGTCGCGTCGTCCAGCCACAGGTCGGCCAGGCGGACGGCCTCCTGCACGGCGGTCCGCTCGGCGGGGCCGACGCTCGCGTCCTTGACGCCCTCGGAGGTGCCCTGGGAGACCGTCTGGCGGGCGATCTGCTTGGCCATGTCCCAGTTCACCGGGCCGCCCTCGTAGGAGAGCATCTGGCCCAGCTGCTGGAACGCCGCGCCCAGGTCGGTGGGGTTCAGCGAGCCGAACATGGCGGCGAGGGGATTGTCCGCGCCCGGGCCGCCGAAGCCACCGGCGCCGGGCAGCCCGCCGAAGCCGAACGGGTTGGCCGGTCCCTGACCACCGCCGTCCTGCGGGTCCTTCTTCTTGCCCTCGTCGCCGTCGTCCGGCTCCTCCGGCGGAAGGCCGAATCCGAATGGGGTGTCACTCACGGGATTCCTCGGCTGGTAAGGCCACCGGCTCTGGTCCGGCGGCGCGGCTGCCCTGCAACACCCCCCAGCGTAGACACCCGGGCCCGATCGGGCCTCGGTGCTTCGCCGACTCGCGGCCTGCGGCAGGATGGATGCCACCTGGTACGAACGCGTCACTCGCGCCCGTATGGAAAACAACCGCTGGAGACACCTGGTGAGTTCCCCAGATCCGCAGGTTCGCGCAGCGCGAAACCCGTCGACCCCGGGCGGGCCGCGCGGCCCCGTCGTCGCCGTGACCGGCGCCGCGACCGGGGTGGGCGCGCTGCTGACCGAGCGGCTCGCCGCGTCCGACGAGATCAAGCAGGTCGTCGCCATAGACGAGCGGCGGGGCGAGTGCGACGCGGCGCAGTGGCACATCCTCGACGTCCGCGACCCGGCGATCGCCGAGAAGCTGCGCGGCGCGGACGTTGTCGTCCATCTGGCGCTCGATCTCGACCTGGGGAGCGAAGCCGCCGCCCGAACGGCCTACAACGTGCGCGGGACCCAGACGGTGCTGACCGCCGCCGCGGCCGCCGGGGTGCACCGCGTGGTCCTGTGCACCTCCGCGATGGTCTACGGCGCGCTGCCGGACAACGAGCTGCCGCTGTCGGAGGACGCGGAACTGAAGGCCACGGCGGAGGCGACCGGCGTCGGGGACCTCCTGGAGATCGAGCGGCTCGCCCGCCGCGCCCCGCGCGCCCATCCGGGTCTCAACGTCACCGTGGTCCGGCCGGCGGTGCTGGTGGGTGGCACGGACACCGCGCTGACCAGGTACTTCGAGTCGCCCCGGCTGCTGGTCGTCGCCGGGTCGCGGCCGGTGTGGCAGTTCTGCCACGTCGAGGACCTGTGCGGTGCGCTGGAGTACGCCGTCCTGGAGAAGGTCGACGGGGAACTCGCCGTCGGGTGCGACGGATGGCTGGAGCAGGAGGAGGTCGAGGAGCTGAGCGGGATCCGGCGGATGGAGCTGCCGTCGGCGGTGGCGCTCGGCGCGGCGGCCCGGCTGCACCGGATCGGGCTCACGCCGTCCCCGGCGGGGGACCTGGCATACACGATGTACCCGTGGGTGGTGAGCGGGAGCCGGCTGCACGACGCCGGGTGGCGGCCCCGCTGGACCAACGAGGAGGTGCTGGCGGAGCTGCTGGAGGAGGTCTCCGGGCGGCACACCGTGGTCGGGCGGCGACTGGGCCGGAAGGACGCGACGGCCGCGGGGGCCGCGGGGGCGACCGTGGCCCTGCTCGGCGCCGCCGCCGTGGTGCGCCGGGCGCGCAAGGCGCGGCGGCGGTAGCGGCCGCGGTGGCCGGGGCCGCCCCCCGGGGGGACACCCTTGAAGGAGGCTCCGAGCCCTACGCGCGCGGGCCGGGTGATTCCGCTGTTCCCCCTGTCCGCGGGGTGCGGCACGATGGAACCATGGCACCCAGCAACGATCACCCCGGTGAGCAGGCCGCGCAGGATCCCGTCAAGCTGATCGCGATCCGGGACGGCGCGCTGTCCCTGGACGAGGTCTTCCGGGCCGTCGGGGACGACGCGGCCGGTGGGACGGCACTGTTCGTGGGAACCGTGCGCAACCACGACGGCGGCGGCGACGTGGACGGCCTCGGGTACTCCAGTCATCCCAGCGCCGAGGCGGAGATGCGGCGGATCGCGGAGAAGGTCGTCGCCGAGTACCCGGTGCGGGCGCTCGCCGCCGTGCACCGGGTGGGGGACCTCAGGGTCGGCGATCTCGCGGTCGTCGTCGCCGTGTCCTGTCCGCACCGCGGCGAGGCCTTCGAGGCCTGCCGCAAGCTGATCGACGACCTCAAGCACGAGGTGCCCATCTGGAAGCACCAGAGGTTCTCCGACGGCACCGAAGAGTGGGTCGGTGCGTAGCGCCGTCGTTGAGGGGTGGTGGTCGGGCGGCGGGAGGGCGGGTCGGAGCCTGCTGAACCGGCCACCCGTCCGGTTGCGTAACCCCACCCCTGCCGTGAGCGTTGTCAGTGCGGAAGGTTAATCTGCTGATCAGTCAGTTGCGGTCGCACGTGGGGTTGGGAGGTCGGCATGGGGGCGCTCACCTGGTTGCTGATTCCGCTGGTCGCCGCGATCGGTGCGGGGCTGTGGGGCAGTTGGGCCAACCGCACCCGTAAGGCCCGCGGGGACGGCCCCGAGCTGGACGGTTACGCCCGCTTCCGCGCGGCCATGGAGAGGTCCCACTCGGGCACCTGAGGTCCCTGACCCGGGCGGTGGCCCTGACGGTGCGCCGACAGAGGCGTCCCGTACTGTCGAGTCATGCCACGCCGCACCGCGACGATGCTCGCCTCCACCCTGATGCTGATCGCGCTCCTCTGCGCGGGAGTACTCATCCGCGTGCCGTACGCGGAGATGTCCCCGGGGCCGACGGTGAACACGCTCGGGGAGCACGGTGGCGAGCCGGTGCTCCAGATCGCCGGGCGCAAGACCTACCCGGCGGACGGTCACCTCAACATGACGACCGTGCGGGTGACCAGCGCCGACTACCGGATGAACCTCGTCGAAGCGGTCTACGGCTGGCTCGCGCACGACAACAAGGTCGTCCCGCACGACACGCTCTACCCGGACGGCAAGACAGAGGAGCAGTCCACCCAGGAGAACTCCGAGGAGTTCAGCCAGTCCCAGGAGAGCGCCAAGGTCGCCGCCCTGAAGGAGCTGGACGTCCCGGTGCAGTCCTGGGTGATCGTCTCCACCGTCGTGAAGGGCTCGCCCGCCGAGGGCCGGCTGCACGCCGGAGACGTGATCAAGAACGTGGACGGTACGGCGGTGAAGGCCCCCTCCGACGTCGCGAAGCTGGTGACGAAGCACAAGCCCGGCGAGGACGTCGTCTTCACCATCGTGCCGGCGAAGGACCAGGCCGCCGCCGAGAAAGCGCAGAAGACGGCGACCAGGACGCAGAAGGTCACGATCAGGACGGCGGCCTCCGACGACGGCGCGGAGAAGCGGGCCGTCGTCGGGATCTCCGCCGGCACCGACCACACGTTCCCGTTCACCATCGACATCAAGCTCGCCGACGTCGGCGGCCCGAGCGCCGGCCTGATGTTCGCGCTCGGCATCTACGACAAGCTCACCTCGGGCAGCCTGACCGGCGGGAAGTTCGTCGCCGGCACCGGCACCATCGACGATGACGGCAAGGTCGGCCCGATCGGCGGCATCCAGCTGAAGACCGTCGGCGCCCGCGACAAGGGCGCCCAGTACTTCCTGACGCCGGCCGACAACTGCGCGTCCGCCGCCAAGGACACCCCGAGCGGGCTGACGCTCGTCAAGGTCGACACCATCGAGGACGCCCTGGGCGCCCTGAAGGACATCCGCAGCGGCGACACCGCCGACCTGCCGAAGTGCACGGCCGGCAAGTCCTGAGGCGCCGCCGGGAGGCCGCCGGGCCGTGCGGCGACGCCGTGGGGGCTACTCCTCGAACGTCGCCGACAGGGCCTCCGCGAGCCCCGGCACCAGCTGCGAACCGGTGAGGACCTCCGTCGAGGAGTCCTTCTCGCGCAGCCGCAGGGCCGAGTCCCGGGTGCCGTCGCGCAGGACCGCCACCGTCATCCGCACCTCCTGACGGTCGGGGTGATCGGCCACCCACCGCGTCAGCTTCGCCCCGCTCAGCCCCTGCGGGACCTGGGCCTCGGCGGACGGGGGCAGCATCAGACGCTCCACGGTCAGCGCGCAGCCGGCCACCGCGTCGGGCCAGGCGATCGTCGCGAGGAACTCGTCGAGCGGCTTGTCCGTTGGCACTTCGTCCTGCTCGATCGGGGTGAGACCGGTGGTCTCGGGCGCGTCCTCCAGACCGAGCTGGGCGGCGAGCGCGGGTTCCTGGGTCCGCAGCCGTGCGGTGTCTACGAGGGCGAAGAGGCGGGCGGGCTGGTCCCAGCCGAGGCCGGAGGCGTACTCGTCGATCTCGAGTACGGCCCGGGTGAGCGGGCTCGCCGCCATGGGAGTGTTGGACATGGTCACAATCCTGCCTCGTTCCCGGCCGGAATCGGGAACCGAGTAAACGGTGAGTAAGTTGCATAGGTGTGGGCCCACGATCACGGGGGGCCACGGAGGGTCCACGAAGACGCGGGCCTGACGGATCAACAGCGAACTTCGGGGTGCGAACCTTGGCTTTCCAGATGCCGGACCGCGGCGGAGGCCCGACCGGGCCACGGATCAGAGTGGGCCGCCCGTCCCGGCGGGTCCGGACTCTGCTCATGACACTGGGCGTGCTTGCCGTCCTGGCCATGGCCTTCACCATGTTCGCCGGGTTCTGGACGGACTGGCTCTGGTACCGGTCGGTGGACTACTCCTCCGTATTCACGACCACCCTGTCGACCAAGATCGGACTCTTCTTCGTCTTCGGTCTGCTGATGGCCCTCGCGGTCGGGTTCAACATCTGGCTGGCCCACCGCCTGCGGCCGCCGCTGAGCGCCATGTCGATGGAGCAGCAGAGCCTCGACCGGTACCGCATGGGCATCGCGCCGTACAAGAAGTGGCTGCTGCTCGGCATCACCGCCCTCGTCGGACTGATCGCCGGCGCCTCGGCGTCGGGGCAGTGGCGGACCTGGCTGATGTGGATCAACGGCGTGTCCTTCGGACAGAAGGACCCGCAGTTCCACCTCGACGTGTCCTTCTACGCCTTCGACCTGCCCTGGTACCGGTTCCTGCTCGGCTTCGGCTTCGCCGCCACGATCCTCTCCCTGATCGCCGCCGCGCTCACCCACTACCTGTACGGCGGGCTGCGCGTCACCAGTCCCGGCGCGCGCGCCACGGCCGCGGCCACCGGACACCTGTCGGTGCTGCTGGGCATCTTCGTCGCCCTCAAGGCGGTCGCGTACTGGCTCGACCGGTACGGCCTGGCCGTGAAGTCCAGCGACTTCAAGGCCACCGACAACTGGACCGGCCTGCGCTACGTCGACGCCAACGCCTACCTGCCGGCCAAGACGATCCTGTTCTGCATCGCGGTCATCTGCGCCCTGCTGTTCTTCGCCACGCTGTGGCGGCGCACCTGGCAGCTGCCCGTCATCGGCTTCGGCCTGATGGTGCTCTCCGCGATCCTGATCGGCGGCCTCTACCCGGCCATCGTCCAGAAGTTCCAGGTCCAGCCCAACGAGCAGGCCAAGGAAGCGCCGTACGTCGAGAAGAACCTCAAGGCGACCCGCGAGGCCTACGGCATCGAGGGCACCCAGGTCACCGACTACTCGGGGACGAGCAAGACCGAGGACAAGACGACGCTGCGCGACGACGTGGCCGGCGCGGCGAGCATCCGCGTCCTGGACCCGAACATCGTGTCGCCGACCTTCCAGCAGCTCCAGCAGATCCGGAAGTACTACGCCTTCCCGACCAACCTGGACGTGGACCGCTACAGCGTGAACGGCCAGGACCAGGACACGGTCATCGGTCTGCGCGAGCTGAACCTCGCGGGCGTGGACAAGCAGAACTGGATCAACAACCACTTCCGCTACACCCACGGCTACGGCGTGGTCGCCGCCAAGGGCACCACCGCCGACGCCGACGGCCGCCCGGCCTTCACCGAGTCCAACCTGCCGTCGGAGGGCGTGCTCGGCAAGTACGAGCAGCGGATCTACTACGGCGAGAAGACGACCACGTACTCGATCGTCGGCGGTCCCCAGAAGGAGATCGACTACTCCGACGACCAGGGTGAGAAGACCACCAGCTACACCGGCAAGAGCGGGGTCAACCTCTCCAACCCGGTCAACCGGGCGGCGTACGCGGTGGCGTTCGGCGAGCCGCAGATCCTGTACTCCGGTGCGATCGGCGAGGGTTCGAGGGTCCTCTACAACCGCACGCCCAAGGAGCGCGTCGAGGCGGTCGCCCCGTGGCTGACCATCGACGGCGACGCCTACCCGGCGGTCGTGGGTGACCGGGTGCAGTGGATCGTCGACGCGTACACCACCACCAACGGCTACCCGTACGCCTCGCGGACCACCCTCGGCGACACGACGGCCGACTCGCTGACCGCCACCAACGACAACCGCGCGGTGGTGGCCCAGCAGAACCAGGTCAACTACATCCGCAACTCGGTGAAGGCGACCGTCGACGCGTACACCGGCGAGGTCAAGCTCTACCAGTGGGACACCAAGGACCCGGTCCTGAAGACCTGGATGAAGGCCTTCCCCGGCACGGTGGAGAAGAAGTCGGAGATCTCCACCGCGCTGATGGCCCATCTCCGCTACCCGCAGGACCTGTTCAAGGTCCAGCGCGAGCTGCTCACCCGCTACCACGTGAAGGACGCGACGACGTTCCTCAGCGGCAGCGAGGTATGGCAGGTGCCCAACGACCCGACCAACCAGTCGAACGACGCGGTGCCGCCGTACTACCTGAGCATGAAGATGCCCGACCAGAAGGCGCAGGCGTTCTCGCTGACGACGACGTTCACGCCCAACGGCCGGGACAACCTGAGCGCGTTCATGGCGGTCGACTCCGAGGCCGGCACCTCCGGCTACGGCAAGATCAGAGTCCTGAAACTGCCGACCAGCACGACCGTCGACGGACCCAAACAGGTGCAGAGCCAGTTCAACTCCGAACAGGACATCGCCGAGTCCATCAGGCTGCTGAAGGGCGGTGACTCGGAGGTCGAGTACGGCAACCTGCTGACGGTGCCGCTCGACGGGGGACTGCTGTACGTGGAGCCGGTCTACGTACGCGGTGGTGGACTCAAGTACCCGCTGCTGCGCAAGGTGTTGGTGTCCTACGGAGGCGTCACCGCCTTCGAGGACTCCCTCGACGAGGCCCTCAACAAGGTCTTCGGCACGGAGGGGGCGACACCGAAGCCGCCGGCGGACGACGGCGACACCACCACCCCGCCACCGGCGACCGGCAACGCGACGGTCCAGGAGGCGCTGCAGGACGCCCAGGAGGCCTTCACCGCGGGCCAGGAGGCTCTCAAGAAGCCCGACTGGGAGGCGTACGCCAAGGCGCAGGCGGATCTCGAGGCCGCGCTGAAGCGGGCCGAGGACGCGCAGGCCGCGGCGGACAAGAGCGGCGGCAGCCCGAGTCCGAGCAGCTCGCCGAGCGCGAGTGCCAAGCCCGGCACCAGCGCCAGTCCCACGCCGAGTCCGAGCAGCAGTCCCAGCGGCTGATCAAGAACCACCCCGCGTCGTGGTACGGTTGTGGAACACGACGCGGGGTGGAGCAGCTCGGTAGCTCGCTGGGCTCATAACCCAGAGGTCGCAGGTTCAAATCCTGTCCCCGCTACTCCAGGCGAAGGCCCGGATCCTGAAAAGGATCCGGGCCTTCGTGGTGTGCGAACGCATGTCCCCGTGAGAGGTATCGCCGTGCCGACGTGGGGAGTTGAGGCATCTGTGTTTGACTTGTCTCTCTGTGGGCATGTCGACAAAACGCTGAAGTGACCTCACGGACTGCGGTATACCAAGTGTGACCGGGTTGCAGGTGGTGCGACGATGGACGTTATGGGGGACAAGGCAACTCTGTTCAGGACAGGGCGATTTGTGCAGCCTTCCGGTGTGGAAGGGGCCCCGGACGAGACCTCGGAGGAGACTCCGGACATGGGTCGGGACGAGAGCCGGGACGAGACGGGGGATGCCGTCGAGGAGGCACGCCGACGGCTCGCCGCCGAGGCCGGCGACGTCGAGGCGATGAGCGTCCTCGGGGCCCTGCTGCTGCGCCGCGGCGACCTCGACGGCGCCGAACCCCATCTGCGTGCCGCCACCACGGCGGGCGACCGTGCCGCCGCCAACAACCTCGGCGTCCTCCTCCACCAGCGCGGCTACCCCGACGAGGCCGCCGGCTGGTGGCGGGTCGCCGCCGTCGCCGGCTCCGCGCCCGCGGCGCACGCGCTGGGCCGCCACCACCGTGAGCGCGGCGACGAACCCGCCGCCGAGTACTGGCTGCGCCAGGCCGCCGAACAAGGACACGTCCTGGGCGCCTACGCCCTCGCCGACCTGCTGGAGCACCGGGGCGACCAGCCGGGCGCCGAGCGCTGGATGCGGGCCGCCGCCGAACGCGGGCACCGGGAGGCGGCGTACCGGCTCGCGCGGGCGCTCGACCGCAGGGAGCCACAGCTCGCCGACGGGCGCTGGGACGCGGCGGACAACGGTGTCGCCGTGCCGGCGGAGGCCGAGCAGTGGTACCGGCAGGCCGCCGCGCGCGGACACCGGCGGGCCGCGCTGCACCTCGGGGCCATCCTGGAGCGGCGGGGCGAGCTGAAGGAGGCCGGGCGCTGGTATCTGACGTCCGCCAAGGACGGCGAGCCCCGGGCGGCCTGCGCCCTCGGCTTCCTGCTGCGCGACGCCGGCGACACCGAGAACGCCGCCATGTGGTGGCTGCGCGCGGCCCAGGCCGGCGACGGCAACGCGGCCAACGCGCTGGGCGCCCTGTACGCCGAGCGCAACCAGACCCAGACCGCCGAACGCTGGTACCGGGCCGCCATGGACGCCGGGGACGACAACGGCGCCTACAACCTCGCCCTGCTCTGTGCCGAGCAGGGCCGCACCGCGCAGGCCGAGCAGTGGTACCGGCACGCCGCGTACGCCGGGCACCGCGAGGCCGCCAACGCGCTGGCCGTCCTGCTGCTCCAGGGCGGGGACGCGGCCGGGGCCGAGCCGTGGTTCTCCAAGGCCGCGGAGGCGGGCAGCGTCGACGCCGCCTTCAACCTCGGGATCCTGTTCGCCGGCCGCGGCGAGGACGCGGTCGCGCTGCGCTGGTACGAGCGGGCGGCGGCGGCCGGGCACACCGAGGCGGCGCTCCAGGTCGGCATCGCCCGGCTGCGGGAGGGCGACGAACAGGCCGCCGAACGGCATCTGCGGTGCGCGGCGGGCGGGGGCAGCGCGGAGGCGGCGTACCGGCTGGCGTCCGTGCTCGACGCCCGTCGGCCGCCCCAGCCGGCGCACGAGCTGGGCGAGATCGTGCACGAGAAGACCGAGTGCGAGGAGTGGTACGAGCGGGCGGCGACCCAGGGGCACCGGCGTGCGCAGGTACGGGTCGGGATGCTGGCCGCCGCGCGGGGCGATGTGGTGCAGGCGGCGCGGTGGTACCGGAGGGCCGCGGAGGCCGGGTCGCGCAACGGCGCCTTCAACCTGGGGCTGCTGCTCGCGCGGGAGGGCAGCGAGCCCGAGGCGGCCGTGTGGTGGACGCGTGCGGCCGACGCCGGGCACGGGCGGGCGGCGTTGCGGCTCGCCCTCGTCTACGCGCGTCGGGGGGAGCTGGCGGAGGGGCAGCGGTGGGCGGATCGGGCGGTGTCGCTCGGGCCGGAGGAGGTGGCGGAACGGGCCGCGCGGCTGCGGGACGCCCTCCGGGAGGAACTGTCGGCGTGAGGTTCGTGGCCCCGTCCCGCCGTCCCGGCCGGCATGCCCTGACCTGCGACGGCAGGGTGTGGCGAATCGATTTGCTTCTTCCTGTTCGCGTGACGTAACGTTGCATTCAACGACGCGGGGTGGAGCAGCTCGGTAGCTCGCTGGGCTCATAACCCAGAGGTCGCAGGTTCAAATCCTGTCCCCGCTACTGAAGGCCGAGGGTCGGAATCCGAAAGGGTTCCGACCCTCGACTCATGTTCGGGCAGTGTCTGATGCGGGCGGTCCCCGATTCGGGCGGTGTCGGAACAACACGAAGCCCCGGCGTCCAGGACGGACGCCGGGGCTTCTGTGTCGCGTGGATCAGGCCGGCGCCGACGCCGACGCGCAGTTCGGGCAGACGCCGCGGTACGTCACCTCGACGCCCGAGACCGTGAAGCCGAAGCGCTCGGTGTCGGGGAGGTCGGCCAGCGGGTTGCCGCTCGGGTGGACGTCGCGGATGGCGCCGCACTGGGCGCAGACCAGGTGGTGGTGCGGCCGGTGCGCGTTCGGGTCGTACCGCTTGGCCCGCTTGTCGGTGGCGACCTCGAGCACCTCGCCGAGGGAGACCAGCTCACCGAGCGTGTTGTACACGGTCGCCCGGGAGATCTCGGGCAGCTTGGCCACAGCCCGCGCGTGGACCTCGTCGGCCGTCAGGTGGACGTGTTCGCCGTCGAGGACCTCGGCCACGACGCGCCGCTGCGCGGTCATTCGCCATCCGCGTCCGCGCAGCCGTTCCAGAAGGTCACTCATGGCACCAGCCTAACAGGAGGGAGAGGCGAGTCCCGAACAGGTGTGACTTTGGATGCTTGCTCGACTTGGACAATATCTATTGTAGGATCGAGACTGACTTTGGCCAAGCAACAGGAACGGTCGGTAATGACGCAGGAGGCGCGCGTGACGCAGGGGTCGCTCACGACGGAGGCCGGCGCGCCGGTGGCCGACAACCAGAACAGCGAGACCGCGGGCATCGGCGGCCCCGTCCTGGTCCAGGATCAGCTGCTTCTGGAGAAGCTGGCGCACTTCAACCGTGAGCGCATCCCGGAGCGCGTGGTGCACGCCCGCGGTGCCGGCGCCTACGGCACCTTCACTGTGACCGCCGACGTCACGCCGTACACCAGGGCGGCGTTCCTCTCCGAGGTCGGCAAGCGGACGGAGACGTTCCTGCGGTTCTCGACCGTGGCGGGCAACCTCGGGTCCGCGGACGCCGTGCGCGACCCGCGCGGGTTCGCGCTGAAGTTCTACACCGAGGAGGGCAACTACGACCTCGTCGGCAACAACACTCCGGTGTTCTTCGTCAAGGACGCCATCAAGTTCCCCGACTTCATCCACACCCAGAAGCGCGACCCGTACACGGGCTCGCAGGAGGCGGACAACGTCTGGGACTTCTGGGGCCTCAGCCCCGAGAGCACCCACCAGGTGACCTGGCTGTTCGGTGACCGCGGCATCCCGGCGAGCTACCGCCACATGGACGGCTTCGGCTCGCACACCTACCAGTGGAACAACGCCGCCGGCGAGGCCTTCTGGGTCAAGTACCACTTCAAGACCGACCAGGGCATCAAGAACCTCACCCAGGCCGAGGCCAACCTGCTCGCCGGCGAGGACCCCGACTCCCACCAGCGGGACCTGCGCGAGGCCATCGAGCGCGGCGAGTACCCGACCTGGACCGTGGGCGTGCAGATCATGCCGGTGGCCGACGCGGCGACGTACCGGTTCAACCCGTTCGACCTCACCAAGGTGTGGCCGCACGCCGACTACCCGGTGGTCGAGTTCGGCAAGCTGGAGCTCAACCGCAACCCGGAGAACGTCTTCGCCGAGGTCGAGCAGTCGATCTTCTCGCCGGCGCACTTCGTGCCCGGCATCGGCCCCTCGCCGGACAAGATGCTCCAGGGCCGCCTCTTCGCCTACGGCGACGCCCACCGCTACCGCGTCGGCATCAACGCCGACCACCTGCCGGTGAACCGCCCGCACGCCACCGCGGCGCGCACCCACGCGCGGGACGGTCTTCTGTACGACGGCCGCCACGGCGGGGCGAAGAACTACGAGCCGAACAGCTTCGGCGGACCGTTCCAGACCGACCGCCCGCTGTGGTCCGCGACCGCCGTGACCGGCGGCACGGGCAACCACCCGGCGCCGGTCCACGCCGAGGACGACGACTTCGTGCAGGCGGGCAACCTCTACCGGCTGATGTCGGAGGACGAGAAGGAACGCCTGATCGGCAACCTGGCGGGCTTCATCGCCAAGGTCTCCCGCGACGACATCGCGGAACGGGCGATCGGCAACTTCCGTCGGGCCGACGGAGACTACGGCAAGCGGCTGGAGGCCGCGGTCCAGGCCCTGCGCGGCTGATGCTCCAGCACTGGACCGCTTGTCGTGACCGGCCGGGCCGGACTCCCTCCGGGGAGTCCGGCCCGGGCGTGTTCACAGGGCCGGCGCGGGCTGCCGTGCGGGGGCCCAGCAGCGGATGAGGTCGCGGACGGAGACGACGCCGACGGCCTCCTCGTGGTCCAGGACGACGAGGTGCCGGAAGCCGCCGTGCGCCATGGCCGCGGCCGCCTCCTCCAGGGTCCAGGTGGGGGCGGCGAAGACGACGTCGTTGGTGGTGTGGTCGTGTGTGCGTTCGGTCTCCGGGTTCTCGCCCCGGGCCACGGAGTTGAGGATGTCCCGTTCGGTGAGGATGCCGATGCCACCGGCGTCCGGGTCGAGCACCAGGGCCGCGCCGACGCGGCGTGCGGACATCAGGGCGGCGGCCTGCCGGAGTGTGTGTGCGGGGCCGATGGTGAGCACCACCGTGCTCATGGCGTCGCGGACGAGCATGGGCTGAACACCTCCTACGAATCCGCTGGTGCGCGGATTCACAAATTCACAAGTGGGGGTGTCGTCAGGGTGGCAGGTAAAGCGGGGGTCAACAAGAGGGCGCGCGCGTCCAGTTGAGGGCGCGCGCGCTCATACGTGTCGGTCAGCTGCGCTCGTTGAGGTAGCCCAGCAGCTCGTCGTGGAGCAGCCCGTTCGACGCGGCGGCGTTGCC
This sequence comes from Streptomyces sp. NPDC051051, assembly GCF_040682975.1. Classification (NCBI taxonomy): domain Bacteria; kingdom Bacillati; phylum Actinomycetota; class Actinomycetes; order Kitasatosporales; family Streptomycetaceae; genus Streptomyces; species Streptomyces sp. NPDC051051. The sequence goes on along the minus strand of NZ_JBFBCB010000005.1, from coordinate 208,073 downwards.
GCTGTGCGGGCCCGGACGGCCGTCCAGGCCGGTGAACGTGCCCCCGGCCTCCGTCACGACGATCGCCGTGGCCGCCATGTCCCAGAGGGAGAGCTCGGGTTCCGCACAGAGGTCGACCGAGCCCTCGGCGACCATCATGTACGGCCAGAAATCGCCGTACGCGCGCGTGCGCCAGACCTCGCGGGTGAGGTCCAGGAAGCCGTTCAGCCGCCCCTGCTCCTCCCAGCCGCTGAGCGAGGAGTACGCGAAGGAGGCGTCCGACAGCCGTGAGACGCGGGAGACGTGCAGGCGGCTCGCGGAGGTCAGGCTGCGGCCGGTGTAGGCGCCGTGGCCCTTGGCGGCCCACCAGCGGCGGCCCAGGGCGGGCGCGGACACGACACCGACGACGGGCTGGTAGCCGCCCTCGGCGGCCTCCATCAGCGAGATGAGGGTGGCCCAGACGGGGACGCCGCGCACGTAGTTCTTCGTGCCGTCGATCGGGTCGATCACCCAGCGGCGGGGACCGGTCCCCTCGACGCCGTACTCCTCGCCCAGGATCGCGTCGCGCGGGCGGGCGCGCTGGAGCTGGCCGCGGATCAGCTCCTCGGCGGCCTTGTCCGCCTCGCTCACCGGGGTCATGTCCGGTTTGGTCTCGACCTTGAGGTCGAGGGCCTTGAAGCGGGCCATGGTCGCGGCGTCGGCGGCGTCCGCGAGGACGTGCGCGAGGCGGAGGTCGTCGTGGTAGTCCGGCATGGGACGAACGGTATCCGCCGTGGTGGGGGTGGGGCCACACAGGGCCCGGCGGGGGCCTGGCGAGGGACCGGCGCAGCGGGGCGCGGGGCCGCGCGGCTCGCGGTGGGAGCGGCTCGCGGCGGGGGCGGTGCGCGGCGGCGGGGCGGTGCACGGGGGCCGCGGGCCCGTGTGCCGGTACGGGCCGCCTCCCGCGGACCCTTGACAGTGCCTACCGGCGCGTCAAACCTGGGCGCAGAACCGCTCGTCCCAGGGAGGCGATGATGCCTGCGCGGGAATCCCTGCTGGACGCCGCTTTCGCGGCACTCGCACGCCGGCCGTGGGCCGCCGTGCGGATGGTGGACGTCGCCTCGACGGCCGGGGTGTCCCGGCAGACCCTCTACAACGAGTTCGGGAGCAAGGAGGGGCTGGCCCGGGCGCTCGTCAGACGGGAGGCCGACGCGTATCTCGCCGGTGTCGAGCGGGCGTTGAGGGTGCCGGGGGACGGGCGGGAGCGGCTGGTCGCGGTCGCGGAGTGGACGGTCTCCGCGGCCCGGGGGAACGCGGTGGTGCGGGCCCTGCTCACCGGGTGCTGGAGCACGCGCCTGCCCTCGTTGGACCTGGCCGCGGTGGCGTCGTCCTGCGCCGTGCCCGCGCAGCGGCGGGCGGACGCGGCGCTGCCCTCGCCGGGAGATCTGGTGGCGGCCGTACGGGATCGGGCCGCGGCCGCGGTGGGCGGGGGGAGCGGAGGTGAGGCGGCGCCGGTCTGCGAGTTGGCGGTGCGGCTCGCGTTGTCCTGCGTGGCGGCCCCGCCGGGGGAGGGGGCCGGGGGCGGCGCGGTGGGGGAGCTGGTGCGGGGGGCCCTGCACCGGCAGGGTGCGGACCGAGAGGTGCTGTCGCCCCCGCCGGACAGATTCTAGTGGGACGAGCCCGACAGCTGGAGGCCGATCACGCCGATGATCACGAAGCTGATCGAGACGATCTTCAGGACGGATACCAGGTCGCCCAGGAAGATCATTCCGTAGATCGCGGTGCCGGCCGCGCCGATCCCGGTCCAGACCGCGTAGGCCGGGCCGACGTCGAGTTTCTTCAGGGAGAGGGTCAGCAGACCGAAGCTGCCCAGGGCGAACGCGGCGAAGGCGATCGTCGGCCACAGCCTGGTGAAACCGTGCGACAGCTTCAGGCAGACGGCGAAACCGGTCTCGAGCATTCCCGCGACGACGACCAGCAGCCACGCCATGTGCTGTCCTCCCGTGTAAGCGGCTCGGTGCGATTATGCACTTACCGAACCCCGGCACCCGCAAACGCGCGAAGGTCAGTCGCCCTCCGTGCGCTCCCTCGTCGACAGCAGGCGACGCAGCGAGTACAGCCGCGCCTGGTCCGCGTGCCCCTCGGCCACCCACGCGTCCAGCGCGCAGTCCGGCTCGTCGTGGCTGCACGCGCGCGGGCAGCCCTCCGTACCCGGCACCAGATCGGGGAAGGCGAGGATCACGCGCGACGGGTCGATGTGGGCCAGCCCGAAGGAACGGATGCCGGGGGTGTCGACGACCCAGTCGTCGGTGCCGTTCAGGGGCAGGGCGAGGGCCGAGGTGGTGGTGTGCCGGCCGCGGCCCGTGACCGCGTTGACATGGCCCGTCACCCGGCGCCGCTCCTCGGGGACCAGCGCGTTCACCAGGGTCGTCTTGCCGACGCCCGAGTGACCGACGAACGCCGTGACCCGCCCGGCCAGCTGCTCGCGCACCAGATCCGCCGCGTCGCCGCTCGCCAGTTGCTCGCGGTTGGTGACGACGTGGGGGATGTCGAGGTGGCCGTACAGCTCCAGCAGTTTGTCCGGGGACGCCAGGTCCGACTTCGTCATGACCAGCAGTGGGGTCAGGCCGCCGTCGAACGCCGCGACCAGGCAGCGGTCGATCAGCCGCGGGCGCGGCTCGGGGTCGGCCAGGGCGGTGACGATCGCGAGCTGGTCGGCGTTGGCGACCACCACGCGCTCGTACGGGTCGTCGTCGTCCGCGGTGCGGCGCAGCACCGAGGTGCGCTCCGCGATGCGGACGATGCGCGCGAGGGTGTCCTTCGTCCCCGACAGGTCACCGACCAGGGCGACCCGGTCACCGACGACCGCCGCCTTGCGGCCCAGTTCGCGGGCCTTCATCGCCATCACGATGCGGTCCTCGACGAGGCAGGTGAGCCGGCCCCGGTCCACGGTGAGGACCATGCCGTCGGCGGCGTCCTCGTGCTTGGGGCGGGTGTGCGTGCGCGGCCGGTTGCCCTTGCGGTTCGGGCGGCTGCGGATGTCGTCCTCGTCGGTGTGCTTGCCGTAGCGGCGCATGGCGAAAGTCCCTATACCCCGGACGCCCCGAGCATCCCGGTCCACAGGCCGGGGAAGTCCGGCAGCGTCTTCGCCGTCGTCGCGACGTTCTCGATCTGTACGCCCTCCACCGCCAGGCCGATGACCGCGCCGGCCGTGGCCATGCGGTGGTCGTCGTAGGTGTGGAAGATCCCGCCGTGCAGTCGGCGCGGACGGATGTGCAGGCCGTCGGCGGTCTCGGTGACGTCGCCGCCCAGCTCGTTGATCTCCTTGGTGAGTGCGGCCAGACGGTCCGTCTCGTGCAGCCGCAGGTGCGCCACGCCCCGCAGGGTGGAGGGGGAGTCGGCGAGGGCGGCCACCGCGGCGATGCCCGGGGTCAGCTCGCCGACGTCGCTCAGGTCGACGTCGATGCCGTGGACCGCGCCCGACCCGGTGAAGGCCAGGCCGTACTCGGTCAGTTCGCAGGAACCGCCCATCTCGGTGAAGATCTCCCGCAGCCGGTCCCCCGGTTGGGTGGTCCGGGCCGGCCAGTCCGGGACGACGACCCGGCCGCCGGTCACCAGCGCCGCCGCGAGGAACGGCTGCGCGTTGGACAGGTCCGGCTCGATGGTCAGATCCCGGCCGAGCAGCGCGCCCGGCGTGACCCGCCAGACGTTCGGCTCACCGCCCGACTCCGGGGTGTCCACCTGGGCGCCCACCGCGCGCAGCATGTCCACCGTCATCCGGATGTGCGGCAGGGAGGGCAGGGTGGCGCCGGTGTGCCGGACCTCGACGCCCTGGTTGAAGCGCGGCCCCGACAGCAGCAGGGCGCTCACGAACTGCGACGAGGAGGAGGCGTCGACCTCGACCGGGCCGCCGTCCAGAGCGCCCCCGCCGTGCACGGTGAGCGGCAGCGAGCCCCGGCCGTCGTCGTCGATGCGGGCGCCGAGCACGCGCAGGGCGTCGATCACGCTGGCCAGGGGGCGCTCGTACGAGCGCGGGTCGCCGTCGAAGCGGACCGGACCGTCGGCCAGCGTGGCGACCGGCGGCAGGAAGCGCATCACCGTGCCCGCGTTGCCGACGTCGACGGTGGCCGGGCCGCGGAGCCCCGCGGGGAGCACCCGCCAGGCCTCGCCGGTTCCGTCGGGCCCCACGCCCTCCTCGATGCCCACCCCCATCGCGCGCAGGGCGGCCGCCATGAGCAGGGTGTCGCGGGAGCGCAGGGGACGGCGCAGCCAGCCGGGCTCGGAAGCCAGGGCGGCCAGGACGAGAGCGCGGTTCGTGACCGACTTGGACCCCGGCACGTGGACCGTCGCGTCGACGGCCTCGCTCGCGTGCGGGGCGGGCCAGAGGGCGGTGTGGGCGGGGTTCGGGGCCATGGGCCCACTGTATAAGCAGGGCATGGTCCGGGCGGTCCGGCGTGGGGGCCGGCCGGGGAGGCGCGTGCCCGCGTCCGGGCGGCCCGCGCCTCCTCGCGCGCCCCCGAAGGCGCCCCTCACACCCCCAGCAGCCAGCGTCCGCCGCCCAGCAGCGCGCACAGGCTCACCGCGTGGAAGAGGAACAGCCACAGGCCCGCCGGCACGTGGGTGAGGCGGGACAGCTGGTCCGCGTCCGAGTCCCCGGCGCCGCCGCGGGACCGCTTCGCCTGGAGTTCGAAGGCCGGGCGCACGCCGCCCAGCAGCAGGAACCACACCACCGCGTACGCGAACGCCGCCTGCACCTGGGGGCCGGCCAGCCAGGACACCAGTAGGAACGTGCCGCCCGTGAGGAAGACCGTCAGCACCCCGTACGCGTTGCGGATCATCACCAGCATCACCACCAGCAGCGCCGTCGCCAGCCACAGCAGCAGCGTGATGCGGCCGGCGCCGAGCAGCGCGGCGCCGCCCAGGCCCAGCAGAGGGGGAGCGGTGTAACCGGCGGCCGCGGTCAGGATCATGCCGAGGCCGTGCGGCTTGCCCCGGCTGAGGGTCAGGCCGCTGGTGTCGGAGTGCAGCCGTATGCCGGTCAGTCGGCGGCCGGTGAGCAGCGCGACCAGACCGTGGCCGCCCTCGTGGGCGATGGTGATGGCGTTGCGGGAGAGGCGCCAGAGGGTGTGCGGCACGACCACCGCGAGCGCGGCGGCCATGGTGGCGATCACCACCCACAGGTCGGGGTCGGACTGGGTGCCGACGAGCCGGTCCCAGAGGTCGGGCAGCGCGGTGGCGGCGATGCTGTCCATGATTTCCGGTGACTCCCTCTCGTCCTGCGGAATCTGGCAGTGTGGCACGTATGTGCGGACGTTATGCGACGAGTCGCAGGCCCGAGGATCTCGTGGAAGTCTTTGACGTCGATAAGTGGGAGCCCGGGGAAACCCTCGGGCCCGACTACAACGTGGCCCCCACCAAGGAGGTCCACGTGGTCCTGGATCGTCCTCTGAAGGACGTGCCGGACCCGCGCCCGGTTCGTCAGCTGCGCAAGCTCAGGTGGGGCCTGGTCCCGTCCTGGTCGAAGACGCCCGAGGGCGCCGCCCGGATGATCAACGCGCGCGCGGAGACCGTCCACGAGAAGCCGTCGTTCCGCCGCGCCTTCGCCACCCGTCGCTGCGTGATCCCGGCCGACGGCTACTACGAGTGGGTCACCGGACGGCAGGAGCGCGACCTGGAGGTCGAGGGCCGCAGGAAGCGGCCCCGCAAGCAGCCCTACTTCGTGCTCCCGGCCGACGGCTCGGTCTTCGCGATGGCCGGGCTGTACGAGTTCTGGCGCGACCGCACGCTGCCGGACGACCATCCGCAGGCGTGGTGGGCGACCTGCTCGATCGTCACCACCGAGGCGGAGACGACCCCGCTCGCGGCGCCCCCCGCCGAGGGCCCGCGCACGCTGTACGACATCCACCCCCGGATGCCCCTGATGCTCACCCCCGACCGCTGGGACGCCTGGCTGGACCCGTCCCGGACGGGCGTCGAGGACCTGCGTTCCCTGCTCGAACCGCCGCCGCCCGGCCTGATGCGTGCCTACCCGGTGTCGACCGCCGTGAGCAACGTCCGCAACAACGGCCCGGAGCTGCTGAAAGAGCTGGAGGGCCCCGAGGAGGGCACACTCTTCTGACGTGACCGACGGGACGAATGCGGCAGACGTGACCAGCGAGAAGAACGAGACGCCCGGGATCGCCGGGATCACCAGGACTGCCGGGCCCCCCGGGACTCCAGGGACCATCCAGGCCGTCGACACCGACGCCGGGCCCGCCCGCATCACCTGGCACCGGGCGAAGCGGCCGAGGCTGGTCCTCGCCGTGAGCCACGGGGCCGGCGGCGGCATCGAGGCGCGCGACCTGCGCGCGCTCGCCGACGTCCTCCCCGGGCACGGCGTCAGCGTCGCCCTCGTCGAGCAGCCCTGGCGGGTCGCCGGGAAGAAGGTGGCACCCGCGCCGAAGACGCTCGACGTCGGCTGGCGCGGGATCTGGGCGGCCGTCACGGCCCCCGGCCTGCCGGTGATCTCCGGCGGGCGCAGTGCGGGCGCCCGCGTGGCCTGCCGTACCGCGACCGAACTCGGTGCCCACGCCGTGCTCGCGCTCGGCTTCCCGCTCCACCCGCCCGGCAGGCCGGAGAGGTCCCGGGCCGCCGAACTGCTGGGTGCCGGAGTGCCCACGCTCGTCGTCCAAGGGGGCAACGACCCCTTCGGCAGGCCCGGGGAGTTTCCCGGCGGGCCGTACGAACTCGTCGAGGTGCCCGGCGGTGATCACGGGTTCGCCGTGCCCAAAAGGGCCCCGGTCACCCAGGAGCAAGCCCTGGAGACGATCACCGCGGCAGTCGTCGGGTGGGCCGCGTCACTCGGGTGAACGGCGGGGAATGCCGCGGGGCGGACGACTGTTGAGCCGGACAGAAGTGCTGAACACGCAGCACCGATGTCGTAGGAGAGGAAGTCCGGCGCATGGGTTCGACCATCTGCCCCAGCCGCACCGACCTGGACTGGACGGTGCTGCACGCGGCCAGGACCGCTCCTATTCGAGCGGCGGGTGGGACGGGTAGTCGTCTATCCTCCGATTCGAGTGGGACCGGTTTCGGTTCTGCCCGCGATCTTGAGGAGGTGGGTCCGGTCACCGGTACCGACGCAGGGACCGACAACGGCCAGGCGGAGCTGCCCGAGGGCCAGGGCACGGACGTGGGGACGGGCGCGGAGTCCACCGCGGAGCGCAGCGCGCGCTTCGAGCGGGACGCGCTCGAGTTCCTCGACCAGATGTACTCGGCCGCTCTGCGCATGACGCGCAACCCGGCGGACGCCGAGGACCTGGTGCAGGAGACGTACGCCAAGGCGTACGCGTCCTTCCACCAGTTCCGCGAGGGCACCAATCTCAAGGCCTGGCTGTACCGGATCCTGACCAACACCTTCATCAACTCGTACCGCAAGAAGCAGCGCGAACCCCAGCGCAGCGCGGCCGAGGAGATCGAGGACTGGCAGCTGGCGCGCGCCGAGTCGCACATGTCCACAGGTCTGCGCTCCGCCGAGTCGCAGGCGCTGGACCACCTGCCCGATTCGGACGTGAAGGCTGCGCTCCAGGCGATCCCCGAGGAATTCCGCATCGCCGTCTATCTCGCGGACGTCGAGGGCTTTGCGTACAAGGAGATCGCGGACATCATGGGGACACCCATCGGTACGGTGATGTCCCGGCTGCACCGGGGTCGCCGTCAACTGCGCGGCATGCTCGAGGACTACGCCCGTGAGCGCGGGCTGGTCCCCGCCGGCGCCGGAGAGTCGAACGAAGCGAAAGGCTCGGGCTCATGAGCTGCGGAGAGCCGCACGAGACGGACTGCGGTGAGGTCCTCGACCATCTCTACGAGTTCCTCGACAGTGAGATGCCGGACGTCGACCGCGACAAGTTCAAGCAGCACTTCAGCGAGTGCTCGCCGTGCCTGGAGAAGTACGGGCTGGAAGAGGCCGTCAAGAAGCTGGTCAAGCGCTGCTGCGGCCATGACGACGTGCCGAGCGACCTGCGCTCGAAGGTGATGGGCCGGCTCGAGCTGATCCGCTCCGGTCAGACCGTGCCCGAGCACGACGTGTCGGTCACCCGCCAGGAGTCCTGAGGCCTCCCGAGACCGGGAGCCCCGAGGCCTTCCCGGGATCGAGAGTCCTGAGGCCTCTCAGGACCTGGCTCCGCCCGGTTCGTACGTCTCCCCGGGACCCGCCGACATCACCCGAATGTGCTAATCCGCGGGTGATGCGCCCGCGTCGCCACCCCCCGCCACCCTAGGCTCCGGAACCTGGACCAGCCGTGGCCGGGGGAGGGCGACATGGACGGCATTCCGGTAAGGGCGCGGGTGTACGTCGTCTGCGCCGCCCTGGGCGCGGTGTGCTGCCTGATCCCGTTGCCGACGGACCGCGCGTCCTGGTGGCCGGTCCTGCTGCTCGCCCCGCTGTACGCGGGCGGTGAGCGCGTCGCCCGCCGCCGGTTCGCCGGCACCCTCTACCCCGTCCTGCTGGCCGGGGCCTTTCTGCTGCCGGCGGCGGCCGCCGCGCTCGTGCCGCTGCCGGGCGCGCTGCTGTCCCCGGTGGAACAGCGCCCCGGCGCGCTGCGGCGCGTGTGGCGGGCCGCCCGGCTGGCGCTCGGTGTATGGGCCGCGTCCCGCACCCACGGGGCGCTGGGCGGCCGGGAGGCCGTCGAGGCGTCCGGCACCCCCGCCCTCCTCCTGCCGGCCGGGGCGGCCGTCCTGGTCCTGTGCCTGGTGCTCGCCGCCCTGGACGGCGGGATGCTCACCCTGGCCGAGGGGCTGCCGCCGCGGCGGGCCTGGCACGGGCTGTTCCCGCGCTCCCTGGCGCCCCTGGGCGTGCACGGACTCGCCGGCCTGATGATGGCCGTCCTGTGGCACAGCCCCTACGGGCCGGTCGCCGCGCTGCTCGTGCTGTTCCCGATGGGCGTGTCCTGGTGGGTGTTCGCGCAGTACCACCGGGAGCGCGCCGCCCATCAGGCGACGATCCGCGCGCTGGTGCAGGCCGTGGACATCAAGGACGGCTACACGCGCGGGCACAGCGAACGCGTCGGACAGGCCTCGACGATGATCGCCCGTGAACTGGGCATGAGCGAGGACCGGGTCGAGGTCATCCGCTTCGCCGGGATCCTGCACGACGTCGGCAAGCTGGGCGTGCCCACCCGCCTGCTCCGCAAGGACGGCCCCCTGACGCCGGAGGAACGGCGCGTGATCGAACTGCACCCCGAGTACGGGCACGAGATCACCCGGGGCATCTCCTTCCTCGGCGAGGCCCGTTCGGCGATCCTCCACCACCACGAACGGCTGGACGGCAGCGGCTACCCCTACGGGCTGGCCGGCGGTCAGATCCCGGAACCGGCGCGGGTGGTCGCGGTCGCCGACGCCTTCGACGCGATGACCTCGAACCGCTCCTACAGCCGGGCCCGCCCCGTGCGGGTGGCGCTGGAGGAACTCCAGCGGTGCGCGGGGACCCACTTCGACCCCCGCATGGTCACCGCGCTGACCCGCGTGATCACCCGCGACGGCTGGCACCCGGTCGTCACCGCCGACGAGCCCCGCCTGCCGGCGCCCGCCCCTGCCCCGTCACCGTCCGCGTCATCGTCCGCGTCACCGGCCCCGCTCGCCGAGCGGCCGGAGGCCCGGCGGTGAGGGGCACGGGGTGCCCGTGGGCGGCCGGGGAACCGCCGGGGGCGGTCCGGTGCCCGCCGACCGGGCCCGGAGCGGCACTGCCCCCGCTTCCGGCGACGGGCGGCCCCGAGACTCTTCCCGAAGCCGCTCCGGCACGATACGGAGCCCGGCGGTGAGCGGCCGCCGCACGGCACACGCCTGCCGGCCCCTGCGCGTGCTGCACGCCTTCGCCGGACTTCTCGTCGGGGTGTCCCTCCTGACCGTCCTCCGTTCGGGCCTGGCGGAGCGGTCGGTCGCGCTCGCGTTCGGCGTGCTCGTGGCCGTCGGCGAGGTGACCCGGTGGAGCGGGCCCGGGCCGCGCGGGGCCGCGCCGCTCGGCGCGGCCGCCGCCCTGTCGTACGCGCTGCTCGGTGAGCATGCCGGGCATGCCACGCGGCACGGGACCGCCCAGGTCGTCTCCGTCGTGGCGGCCGCCTCGCTGCTCGGCAGCGTGCCGCATCTCGCGCGGGGACAGGGACGCGTCCTGGACCACCTCGTCCGGCGCGTGCTGGCCGTCGGGTTCGCCGCCGTCTGCTTCCAGCCCCTGTACAACCGCGGGGTGTTCGACCGCTGGAGCGGCCCCGCCTACGCGCTGCTGCTGCTCGCCCTGCTCGTCCTCACCACCCTGTGCGAAGCCGTCGTCGCCGCCGCGCTCGCGCACTCCCGCACCGGCTGGCCGTTCCCGCCGCTGCTCCGTGACGAGTTGCGGTCCGTGCCGGGGATCGGGTCGGCGGTGTGCGCGACCGGCGCGGTGATGGCGCTGGCGGTGGCCGTCGTCGGCCTGTGGGCGCTGCCGGTGTTCTCGGTGCCGCTGCTGCTCACCCAGCTGTCCCTGCGCCGGTACGCCGCCGTCCGCGCCACCTACCGGCAGACCATCGCCTCGCTGGCCCGCGCCACCGAGATCGCCGGGTACACCCCGGTCGGGCACGCCCGCCGGGTCGCACGGCTCGCTCAGGCCGTCGGCCGGGACCTGGGCCTGACGGAACCGGAGCTGACCGTGCTGGAGTACGCGGCCCTGATGCACGACATCGGTCAGCTCAGCCTCGTCGACCCGGTCCCGGCCGGGGCCACGGCCGGTCTGCCGCCGGCCGAGCAGCGGCGCATCGCGCTGCTGGGTGGGGCCGTCGTCCGCCGGACCGGGGCGGGCGCGCAGGTCGCGACGGTGGTGGAACGCCAGGCGGACCCCTACCCTGAGCAGCCGACGGCCGCCCGGATCGTGCGGGTGGTCAACGCCTACGAGGAGAAGGTGCGCGACGCCGGCCCCGGCGGGCCGCTGACCGCGCTGGAGGAACTGCGGCTGGGCGCCGGCGGGGAGTACGCCCCCGACGTGGTGGAAGCCCTGGCCAGGGTCCTGTCGCGGGGCTGTCTGACCCTGACCGCGGGTGGGTAACCCATGGGTAATGAGCGGCCCTCCAGCCATACGTGGTTGGATGCGAGGGAGAGAGCGTCCGGGGGCACTGGCCAGCCCACAGAACGGAACTGGCAGGCGGGAATCGTGAGGATCTTCGGCAAGGGACGGCACCGGCCCTCCGCCTCCTGGCGGCAGGCCACCGACCGCGCGTTCACGCTGATCGGGGACGGCCGGTACGAGGACGCGGGCGCGCTGCTGACCCGTGCCGCCGACCTCGAACCCTGGCTGTCGGAGTCCTGGTTCAACCTCGCCCTGCTGCACAAGTTCCGGCACGACTGGGAGCAGGCCCGCACCGCGGGGCTCCGCGCCGTCGCCCTGCTCGACCGGGAGACCGGCGCCCCCGACTGGTGGAACGTCGGCATCGCCGCCACCGCCCTCCAGGACTGGCCGCTGGCCCGGCGCTCCTGGCAGGCCTACGGACTGCACGTCCCGGGCGGTGCCACCGCCGCCGGCGAACCGCTCGGCATGGACCTGGGCAGCGCCGCCGTACGGCTGTCGCCCGAGGGGGAGGCCGAGGTGGTGTGGGGACGGCGGCTGGACCCCGCGCGCACCGAGGTGCTGTCGATCCCGCTGCCGTCCTCGGGGCGGCGCTGGGGCGAGGTCGTGCTGCACGACGGGGTGCCGCACGGCGAGCGCACCACCTCCGTCGGGCACTCCTATCCCGTCTTCGACGAGATCGAGCTGTGGGCACCCTCGCCCGTCCCCACCTGGGTGGTCCTGCTGGAGGCGGCCACGGAGGCGGACCGCGACGCGCTGGAGCAGCTCGCCGCCGACGCGGGCTTCGCCGCCGAGGACTGGTCGTCCTCCGTGCGGCTGCTGTGCCGGATGTGCTCCGAGTCGCGGATGCCGTCCGACGAGGGCGACGGCGAGCATCTCGACCCGCACGATCACAGCGAGCCGGGACACCCCGGGCCGCTCGGTCACCGCACCGACGGACAGCTGTGGGTGCCCGAGCGGGAGTGCGGGGTGGCCGCGCCGGCCTCGCTGGTGAGGGGGCTGCTGGACGGCTGGGTCGCGGACAGTCCGGACTCCCGTGACTGGCGGGACCTCGAAGAGGTCTGCTGAGACCCGGAGCGGGATCCCTTTAGGCTGTACTCGTAGGTTTCTCCAGGTTGCAGGAAGGCATACGTCGGTCATGGCGCAGCAGGACACCGATCACCAGCACGCGGGAGTGCTCCCCGTGGACGACGAGGGCTTCGTCATCGACACCGAGGAGACGGAGGAGCGCGAGCGTGCCTGGCGGGACGCCGGGACCTCGCGGCCCATCACCGTCGTCGGGAATCCGGTGCTGCACAAGGAGTGCAAGGACGTCACCGAGTTCGGCGAGGAGCTCCAGCAGCTCGTCGCGGACATGTTCGCCTCGCAGCACACCGCCGAGGGCGTGGGCCTGGCCGCCAACCAGATCGGCGTCGACCTCAAGGTGTTCGTCTACGACTGCCCCGACGACGAGGGCGTCCGGCACACCGGCGTGGTCTGCAACCCCCGACTGGTCGAACTGCCCGCGGACCGGCGCCGACTGGACGACAGCAACGAGGGCTGCCTGTCGGTGCCCACCGCGTACGCGCCGCTGGCCCGGCCCGACTACGCCGAAGTGACCGGCCAGGACGAGAAGGGCAACCCGGTCAAGGTACGCGGCACGGGCTACTTCGCCCGGTGTTTGCAGCACGAGACGGATCACCTGTACGGGTACCTCTACATCGACCGTCTCTCCAAGCGCGAACGCAAGGACGCGCTGCGGCAGATGGCCGAGAACGAGCCGCGCTACCCCGTGGTCGCCAACGACTGAGTCGCCCCGCCCCGCCCGACGCCCGACCGTGATCATTACCGGCCGGGCGTCGTTCGTGTGTCCGGCGCACGGCCGGCCGCCCTCGCCGTCCACTGATCCACAACCGGTCACGCAAGGGGGATTCTCGGCGTGTCGGGGTAGTGAATGAAGCAAATCCGTTCCCAGGACGGTCAGTTGTAGTGCTGAATGGGAAGTGCGGGGATACGCAACGGCGCACGCCCGGCACGGAGGGAGGGGTGTGTGCCAACCGGCGGCTGAGAGGGGTTGTTCGTGCCGGCTTTCCCATACAGCACCACATACCGGACCGTGGGGACCGTGACCGCGGTTCCCCCGTCGCTCTCCCTTCCGGTCGTCGAGGCGGTGTTTCCCCGGCAACGGCATCCTTATTGGCCCCAGTTGCAGGAGAACACGCGATCGTGGCTGCTGGAAAGGCGACTCATGTCCCCCGACAAGGTCGCGGAATATGCCGACGGCTTGTGCTACACCGACCTGATGGCGGGCTACTACCTCGGCGCGCCCGACGAGGTCGTGCAGGCCATCGCCGACTACAGCGCGTGGTTCTTCGTCTGGGACGACCGGCACGACCGTGACGTCGTGCACGGCCGGGCCGCCGCCTGGCGGGAGTTGCGGCTCCGCCTGCACGAGGCCCTCGACTCCCCGAAGGAGCACCTGCGCCACGAGGATCCGCTGGTAGCCGGACTCGCGGACAGTGTGGGCCGGCTGTACTCCTTCCTCCCCGACACGTGGAACGCGCGGTTCGCCCGGCACTTCCACGCGGTGATCGAGGCGTACGACCGCGAATTCCACAACCGGGTGGCGGGGCGCGTTCCGGGCGTGGAGGAGTATCTGGCCCTGCGCCGGCTCACCTTCGCGCACTGGATCTGGACGGACCTGCTGGAACCGAGCGCGGGCCGCGAACTCCCGGACCCGGTGCGGAAACACCCGGCCTATCGGCGTGCGGCTCTGCTGAGTCAGGAATTCGCCGCCTGGTACAACGACCTCTGCTCCCTCCCGAAGGAAATAGCGGGCGACGAGGTGCACAATCTCGGAATCAGTCTCGTCACCCATGAAGGACTGACACTCGAAGAAGCGGTCGAGGAAATCAGGCGGCGCGTCGAGGAATGTATATCCGAATTCCTCGTCGTCGAGAAGGACGTGCTGATGCTGGCCGACCGGCTGACCGACGGGACGGTCCCCGGAAAAGAACTCGGTGTCGCCGTGCGCGCCTGCCTCGCGAACATGCGGAACTGGTTCAGTTCCGTCTACTGGTTCCACCACGAGTCCGGCCGCTACATGGTCGACAGCTGGGACGACCGGTCCACGCCCCCGTACGTCAACAACGAAGCGGCAGGTGAGAAATGACCGTCGAGTCCGTGAAACCCGTGACGTCCGACGCATCGGAACTGCGCGAGCCGCCCCTGGCCGGTGGCGGGATTCCGCTTCTCGGCCACGGCTGGAGACTCGCCCGCGACCCGCTGGCCTTCATGGCGCAGCTGCGCGACCACGGCGACGTCGTCCGCATCAGGCTCGGGCCCAAGACGGTGTACGCCGTCACGACGCCGGCCCTCACCGGGGCGCTGGCCCTGAGCCCCGACTACATCATCGCCGGACCCCTGTGGGAGTCCCTGGAGGGCCTGCTCGGCAAGGAGGGCGTGGCCACGGCCAACGGTCCGCTCCACCGCCGCCAGCGGCGCACCGTCCAGCCCGCGTTCCGTCTCGACGCGATCCCCGCCTACGGGCCGATCATGGAGGAGGAGACGCGCGCGCTCGTCGAGCGCTGGAAGGGCGGCGAGACGATCGACTGCACCTCGGAGTCGTTTCGGATCGCGGTGCGGGTCGCGGCCCGCTGCCTGTTGCGCGGGCAGTTCATGGACGAACGCGCCGAGCGGCTGTGCATCGCGCTCGCCAGCGTCTTCCAAGGTATGTACCACCGGATGGTGGTGCCCCTCGGGCCGCTCTACCGGCTGCCGCTTCCGGCCAACCGCGAATTCAACCGGGCGCTGGCCGATTTGCATCTCCTGGTCGACGAGATCGTCACCGAACGCCGGGCATCCGGTCAAAAGCCGGACGATTTGCTGACGGCATTGCTGGAGGCGAAGGACGACAATGGCGACCCGATCGGGGAACAGGAGATCCACGACCAGGTGGTCGCGATACTCACCCCCGGCAGCGAAACCATCGCTTCCACGATCATGTCCCTGCTGCTGGTGCTGGCTGATCACCCGGAGCAGTCGGACAAAGTGTGTGCCGAGGTTCGAGAGGTGACCGGAGGACGGCCCGTCGCATTCGACGACGTGCGCAAGCTCACGCACACCAACAACGTCGTCATCGAGGCCATGCGTTTGCATCCGGCCGTATGGATATTGACGCGGCGGGCGGTCACCGACACCGAACTCGGCGGCTATCGCATTCCGGTCGGGGCCGACATCGTGTACAGCCCGTACGCGATCCAGCGCGACCCGCGGTCCTACGAGCGGCACCTGGAGTTCGACCCCGACCGCTGGCGCCCCGAGCGCTCGAAGGACATCCCGAAGTACGCGATGCGGCCGTTCAGCGTGGGCAACCGCAAGTGCCCGAGCGACCACTTCTCGATGGCGCTGCTCACGCTGGTCACGGCGGTCCTCGCGGACGGGTTCCGCTTCGAGCAGGCCCCCGGCTCGGTGGACGCGACCCGGGTGGGCATCACGCTGCGTCCCCAACGGCTGCTGCTGAAGCCCGTCCCGCGGTGAGACCGTGCGCGCGCCGGCGTGCGTTCAGGCGGCCTCGGGGCCGCGGAACGTACGCCGGTAGGCGTTCGGGGTGGTGCCCAGCGCCCGCACGAACTGGTGCCGCAGCGCGCCCGCCGTGCCGAAGCCGGTGCGCCAGGCGATCGCGTCCACCGTCTCGTCGGACGCCTCCAGCAGGTGCTGGGCGAGCAGCACCCGCTGGCGCAGGATCCAGCGGTAGGGCGTGGTGCCGGTCTCCTGCTGGAAGCGGCGGGCGAAGGTGCGCGGCGACATGTGGGCGCGGGCGGCGAGCTGCTCGACGGTGACCTCCCGGTCGAGGTGCTGCTCCATCCACGCGAGCACCTCGCCCACGGTGTCGCAGGACGAACGTGGCAGCGGCCGTTGGACGTACTGGGCCTGGCCGCCGTCCCGGTGCGGCGGTACGACCATCCGCCGGGCGATCCCGTTGGCGACCTCGGGCCCCTGCTCCTTGCGCACCAGATGCAGGCAGGCGTCGATGCCGGCGGCCGTGCCGGCCGAGGTGATCACCGGGTCCTCGTCCACGTAGAGCACGTCGGGCTCGACGCTCGTGCGCGGGTACTCGCGGGCGAGCTGCTCCGCGTGCCGCCAGTGCACCGCGCAGCGCCGCCCGTCCAGCAGTCCCGCCGCGGCGAGCACGAACGCCCCGGAGCACACGCTCAGCACCCGGGTCCCGCGGTCCACGGCCCGGCGCAGCGCGTCGAGCAGCTCGGGCGGGAACTCCCGCGCCGTGTAAGCGTCGCCGGCCGGTACGGCGATCAGGTCGGCGCTCTCCAGCCGTTCGATCCCGTGCTCCGTGTTCACGGTGAACCCCGCGTGGGTGGACAGGGTGGATCCCTCGGCCGAGGCGACGGCGAAGTCGTAGACCGGCAGCCCCTCGTCGCTGCGGTCGATGCCGAACACCTCGCAGACGACACCCAGTTCGAAGGGGTGCACGCCGTCGAGGAGGACCGCGGTCACGTTCTTCAACATGCGGCCAGTGTGCACCGAGGTGGCAGGAATTCAAAGGTGTACGGCAGTCCTGCCACTGTCAGGGGTGTCGCACGCGCACGATGCTTACCCCCATGAACGCACTCACCGACATCCTCACGGTCCTGGCCCTCTTCCTCCTCCTCACGGGTCCGGCGCTCGCGGGCCTGGCCCACGAACGCCGGATCGACCGCCGACTGCGCGGGCCGCGGACTCAGAAGTCCTCGTCCAGGTCCACGGTGCCCTCCACCGCCACCTGGTACGCCGACGGACGGCGCTCGAAGAAGTTGGTCAGCTCCTGAACACCCTGCAACTCCATGAAGGAGAACGGGTTCTCCGAGCCGTACACCGGGGCGAAACCGAGGCGGCTGAGCCGCTGGTCGGCGACGCACTCGAGGTACTGGCGCATCGAGTCGGTGTTCATGCCCGGCAGTCCGTCCCCGCACAGGTCGCGGGCGAACTGCAGCTCGGCCTCGACGGCCTCCCGCAGCATGTCGGTGACCTGCTCCTGGAGCCGGTCGTCGAACAGCTCCGGCTCCTCCTTGCGGACGGTGTCGACGACCTCGAACGCGAAGGACATGTGCATGGTCTCGTCACGGAAGACCCAGTTGGTGCCGGTGGCGAGGCCGTGCAGCAGACCCCGGCTGCGGAACCAGTAGACGTAGGCGAAGGCGCCGTAGAAGAACAGGCCCTCGATGCAGGCGGCGAAGCAGATCAGGTTGAGCAGGAAGCGGCGGCGGTCGGACGCCGACTCCAGCCGGTCCAGCTTCTCCACCGAGTCCATCCAGCGGAAGCAGAACTCGGCCTTCTCCCGGATGGACGGGATGTTCTCGACCGCGTCGAAGGCGGCGGCGCGGTCCTCCGGATCGGGGAGGTAGGTGTCCAGCAGGGTCAGGTAGAACTGGACGTGCACGGCCTCCTCGAACAGCTGCCGGCTCAGGTAGAGCCGCGCCTCGGGGGAGTTGATGTGCTTGTACAGCGTCAGCACCAGGTTGTTCGCCACGATCGAGTCGCCCGTCGCGAAGAACGCGACCAGCCGCCCGATCAGGTGCTGCTCGGCGGGCGTCAGCTTCGCCAGGTCGGTGACGTCCGAGTGGAGGTCGACCTCCTCGACGGTCCAGGTGTTCTTGATGGCGTCCCGGTAGCGCTCGTAGAAGTCGGGGTAGCGCATCGGGCGCAGGGTCAGCTCGAAGCCCGGGTCGAGCAGGTTCTTGTTCTCCGGCATTACTGGCAGGCCTCACAGGACTCGGGGTTTTCGAGGGAGCAGGCGACGGCCTCTTCGGGGGCCGGCTGCTGCACGGGGATCGGGGCCTGCGCCTGTGCCGCGCGGGCGATGCGGGTCGCCGGGCGGGAGCGCAGGTAGTACGTCGTCTTCAGGCCCGACTTCCAGGCGTACGCGTACATCGAGGAGAGCTTGCCGATCGTCGGCGTCTCCAGGAACAGGTTCAGGGACTGCGCCTGGTCCAGGTACGGGGTGCGGGCGGCGGCCATGTCGATCAGGCCGCGCTGCGGGATCTCCCACGCCGTGCGGTACAGCGCCCGTACGTCCTCGGGGATCCAGGTGAAGGACTGCACCGAGCCGTTCGCCTCGCGCAGGGCCTCGCGGGTGCGGGCGTCCCAGACGCCCAGCTCCTTGAGTTCCCGCACCAGGTAGGAGTTGACCTGGAGGAACTCGCCGGACAGCGTCTCGCGCTTGAACAGGTTGGAGACCTGCGGCTCGATGCACTCGTAGACACCGGCGATGGACGCGATGGTGGCGGTCGGCGCGATGGCCAGGAGCAGCGAGTTGCGCATGCCGGTCGCCGCGACGCGCTCGCGCAGCGCCGCCCAGCGCTCCGGCCAGGCGAACTCGACACCGTAGTGGTCGGGGTGCAGCACGCCCCGGGCGGTACGGGTCTTCTCCCAGGCGGGCAGCGGGCCGTTGCGCTCGGCGAGGTCGGCGGAGGCCTCGTACGCGGCGAGCATGATCCGCTCGGCGATCCGGGTGGAGAGCGCCCTGGCCGCGGGCGAGTCGAAGGGCAGCCGCAGCTTGAAGAAGACGTCCTGGAGGCCCATCGCGCCCAGCCCGACCGGGCGCCAGCGGGCGTTGGAGCGGCCCGCCTGCTCGGTGGGGTAGAAGTTGATGTCGACGACCCGGTCGAGGAAGGTGACGGCGGTGCGGACGGTCTCGTCCAGCCGCTCCCAGTCGATGACCTCGGCGGCCCCGGGGGCCGTGTCGACGAACGCGCCGAGGTTCACCGAACCCAGGTTGCAGACCGCCGTCTCGCCGTCGTCGGTGACCTCCAGGATCTCCGTGCACAGGTTCGAGGAGTGGACCACGTGGCCCGGTTCGGCGGTCTGGTTGGCGGTGCGGTTGGCCGCGTCCTTGAAGGTCATCCAGCCGTTGCCGGTCTGGGCGAGGGTGCGCATCATGCGTCCGTACAGGTCGCGGGCCGCGATGGTCTTCCTCGCGAGGCCCGCGGCCTCGGCCGCGCGGTAGGCCGCGTCGAACTCGTCGCCCCACAGGTCGACCAGCTCGGGTACGTCGGCCGGGGAGAACAGCGACCACTGCCCGTCGGCGTCGACCCGCCGCATGAACTCGTCCGGCACCCAGTGCGCCAGGTTGAGGTTGTGCGTACGGCGCGCGTCCTCACCGGTGTTGTCGCGCAGTTCCAGGAACTCCTCGATGTCGGAGTGCCAGGTCTCCAGGTAGACCGCGGCCGCGCCCTTGCGCCGGCCGCCCTGGTTCACGGCGGCGACCGAGGCGTCCAGGGTCTTCAGGAACGGCACGATGCCGTTGGAGTGCCCGTTGGTGCCGCGGATGAGCGACCCGCGCGAGCGGATGCGGCTGTACGACAGCCCGATGCCGCCGGCGTGCTTGGAGAGGCGGGCGACCTGGTGGTAGCGGTCGTAGATGGAGTCCAGCTCGTCCAGGGGGGAGTCGAGGAGGTAGCAGGACGACATCTGCGGGTGCCGGGTGCCGGAGTTGAACAGGGTGGGGGAGGAGGGGAGGTAGTCCAGGCGGCTCATCAGCCCGTAGAGCGCGGCGACCTCGTCGACGGACCTCGCCGTGTCGTCTTCGGCCAGGCCGCTCGCCACCCGCAGCAGGAAGTGCTGGGGGGTCTCGACGACCTTGCGGGTCAGCGGGTGGCGCAGCAGGTAGCGGCTGTGCAGGGTGCGCAGGCCGAAGTAGCCGAAGCGGTCGTCGGCGTCCGTGTCGACCAGCGCGTCGAGCCGGGCGGCGTGCAGCCGCACGAACTCGGCGGTGCGGTCGGCGATCAGGCCCTCGCGGTGGCCGACGGCGACGGACGTGGTGAAGGAGGTGACGCCCTGGGAGGCGGCCTCGGCGCGGATGCCGATCGTCAGCAGCCGGGCGGCCAGCCGGGAGTAGGCGGGGTCCTCGGAGATCAGACCGGCGGCCGCCTCCGTGGCCAGTTCGCGCAGCTCCGCCTCGTCCGCCCGCGCGGACCGGCCCCGCAGCGCGGCGGCGGCGACCCGGCCGGGGTCGGTGTCGGGGAGGTCGGCGGTCAGCTCGGTCAGGGTCCGCAGCAGTGCGGCTCCGGGACCGTCGGTCTCCGGGGCTGCTGAAGCCGGTTCGGCTGGCGCGATGGTCACGTGGGGCTCTCCCTCGCTCGGCGGGGGCCTTGCGCAGGGCAGGGGGCGGCACACGAGCGCGGGGCGCGTCGCGTCCACCGGCCCATTCCGCGAGGCCCGGACGTCAGGGCACCCGAGCCGGACGGACCGGGTGCGCTGCCGGCAGGTGCTCGGACTGACCATGCGTGCGCATATGGGTATGCGCGCACGCACGTACACCGTTGCGGGACAGTTCCGGATTCGCACCGGATTCCCCTGCGGCGACAGCGAGCATGAGCATACATCTTGTGCCGGGCTGCCACGTGACCCCCAGATGTTGTGTCGGGCTGGCTTCGCAGCGTCAACTCCGAGGGGACAGGGCCCCGTCCTCGCGGCACGAGCGCGTACGACAGCGGGCCGCCGGGGCGACGTGCCCCGGGCGGCCCGCTGCGGGATGTGGAGGGAGTGGTGGGCGGGGACGCCCCGCGCTAGTGCCCCGCTCCCGCCCCCGCCGTCGCCGGCGGCAGCTCCACCTGGACGCCCGGGTCGCCGGCGTCCGCCGTGTAGTCCGACGGGGACGTCTCGTCGACGCCCTCCGGGGCCTTGAGCGCCTTCAGGACGAAGGTCAGCACCACCGTCACCACCACGTTCAGCACGAACGCCGTCAGGCCGATGTAGCCGATCTCGCCGATGCCGGGGATCTCCTTCGACGAGCCGCCGAAGTGCGCCTGCGTCGGAGAGGCGACGCCGTACGCCGCGAACGTGCCGTAGACCATGCCGACGGCCCAGCCGGCCAGCAGGGCCCAGCGGTGGAACCAGCGGGTGAACAGGCCGCCCACCAGGGCCGGGAAGGTCTGGAGGATCCAGATGCCGCCCAGCAGCTGGAAGTTGATGGCGACCGTCTTGTCCATGGTGAGGACGAAGACCAGCGCGCCCACCTTCACCAGCAGCGAGACCAGTTTGGAGACACGGGTCTCCTCCTTGGGCGTGGCGTCCGGCTTGATGAAGTCCTTGTAGATGTTGCGGGTGAAGAGGTTCGCGGCCGCGATGGACATGATGGCGGCCGGCACCAGCGCGCCGATGCCGATCGCCGCGAAGGCCACACCGGCGAACCACGCCGGGAACATGTCCTCGAAGAGCTGCGGGATCGCCAACTGGCCGTTGGTGACCTTCACTCCGGCGGCGATCGCCATGAAGCCCAGCAGGGCGAGCAGGCCGAGCATCAGGGAGTACAGCGGCAGGATCGTGGTGTTGCGGCGGATCACCTCACGGCTGCGCGAGGACAGCGTCGCGGTGATCGAGTGCGGGTACATGAACAGCGCCAGCGCGGACCCCAGCGCCAGCGTGGCGTACGTCCACTGGCCCGCCTCGGCCGGGGCGAGCGCACCGCGTGGCTTGCCGGTCGCCGGGTTGGTCTGCGCGAAGGCGTCGCCCGCCTTGGCGAAGATGTCGTCGAACCCGCCGAGCTTGATGGGGATGTAGATGATCGCCACCGCGATGACGATGTAGATCAGCGTGTCCTTCACGAACGCGATCAGCGCGGGCGCCCGCAGCCCCGACGAGTAGGTGTACGCCGCGAGCACGCCGAAGGCGATCAGCAGCGGCAGGTCCTTGACGAACCAGTTGGTGTTCTCGCCGCCGCCGACGCCCATCACGTCCAGCACGGCCTGGATGCCGACGAGCTGGAGCGCGATGTACGGCATGGTGGCCAGGATGCCGGTGACGGCCACGGCCAGGGACAGCCCCTTGGAGCCGAACCGGCCGCGCACGAAGTCCGAGGTCGTCACGTACCCGTGCCGGTGCGACACCGACCACAGGCGCGGCAGGAACGTGAAGATCAGCGGGTAGACGAGGATCGTGTACGGCACCGCGAAGAAGCCCGCCGCGCCGGCCGCGTAGATCGCCGCCGGGACCGCCACGAACGTGTAGGCCGTGTACAGGTCGCCGCCGAGCAGGAACCAGGTGACCCAGGTGCCGAACGACCGGCCGCCCAGGCCCCATTCGTCGAGGCTGTGCTCGTCGTCGGCCCTGCGCCAGCGCGCGGCCAGGAAGCCCATGACCGTGACGGCCAGGAAGAAGAAGATGAAGACGGCGAGTGCGACGCCGTTCACGCCGTCCTTCACTTCGCCGCACCCCCGCCCCGGTTCGCGCGGCCGCGCTGGTCGAGCTGCCACAGCTTGTAGGCGATCACCGTGAGCGCGGTGGAGAGCAGCACCCACAGCATCTGGTACCAGTAGAAGAAGGGGATGCCGATGAACGCGGGGTCGGTCTTCGCGTACGAACCGACCCACAGCATCGCCACGAAGGGCGCGAACAGGCACAGGCCGATGACGACGCGCAACGGCGTCACCACCGGCCCTGTGGTCACTTCTGGGGCTTCTGACATCGGGTGGCTCCGTCCCCTAGCAGATCACGTGCAACGCGCACGAAATGTAGGTGACGGATAAAGGGAAGCGGAAGACCTCGTCCGGATATCGGTCCCGTCGCTCCGACGGATGACCGGCAGGCCCCAGGGCCTTTCGTCGGGATCAGGCTGGATCAGGGCGCGGTGCCAGGGCCCGCGAGCCCGGCATGATCCCGACGAGAGGCCCTAGTCCACAGGCCGCTTGAGCCGTGCGACGAACTTGTACCGGTCCCCCCGGTACACCGACCGCACCCACTCCACCGGCCGGCCCTCCTTGTCCACGGAGTGGCGGGACAGCATCAGCATCGGCAGGCCGACGTCCGTGCCGAGCAGGCCCGCCTCGCGCGGGGTGGCCAGCGAGGTCTCGATGGTCTCCTCGGCCTCGGCCAGGTGGACGTCGTAGACCTCGGCGAGCGCGGTGTAGAGGGACGTGTACTTCACCAGCGACCTGCGCAGGGCCGGGAAGCGCTTGGCCGACAGGTGGGTGGTCTCGATGGCCATCGGCTCGCCGTTGGCCATGCGCAGCCGTTCGATGCGCAGTACGCGGCCGCCCGCGGTGATGTCGAGCAGCTCGGCGAGGCGGTCGTCGGCCGTGATGTAGCCGATCTCCAGCAGCTGCGAGGTGGGTTCGAGGCCCTGGGCGCGCATGTCCTCGGTGTACGAGGTGAGTTGGAGCGCCTGGGAGACCTTCGGCTTGGCGACGAAGGTGCCCTTGCCCTGGATGCGCTCCAGCCGGCCCTCGACGACCAGTTCCTGGAGCGCCTGGCGCACGGTGGTGCGCGAGGTGTCGAACTCGGCCGCCAGCGTGCGCTCGGGCGGCACCGGGGTGCCGGGCGACTGCGTCTCGGTCATGTCGAGGAGGTGCTTCTTCAGGCGGTAGTACTTGGGCACGCGCGCGGTACGGACGGTCGCCCCACCCTCGTTCTCCGCACTGCTGACGTCGGTGCTCATGGCCTGCCTTCCCGGCTCCGGGTGCCGAACCGGCCGACGCTGACGTCGGCCGCGGCTCACATCGTGGCACGGGTTCGTGGGCGGGGTGTCCAGTGCGGTGCCCCCGCGCGCTCCGTGATCTCCTCTGTATACCTCCGAGACCTTCCTTGGTCTAGTCCAGCACGCCCTCACGCCCCGCTGGTTCGCTCCGCCGGAGGGGGCCGATCGGCCGCCCCCGAATTGAAAAGTCCCTGCATATCGCGGTCCCGTAACGGACGACTCGACCCCGGTCGAACACCCTTGACAGCCCTATTGGTCTGAGCCAAGCTCCCGGTACTGGTCTACACCATTGGTCCAGGTCCTGGCCCCACGGACGGTACGCGTTGACGCTCGACCGCGGCGGGGAGGCAGGGGGGTTTGTGGCATCCCTGAGGAGGGTTGGCGTGAAGCGCAAGCTGATAGCCGCGATCGGTATCGCGGGCATGATGGTCTCCATCGCGGCGTGCGGGGACGACAAGGACAGCGGGGGCTCGGACAAGGGCGCCGACGCCAAGGAGCTGACGGTCTGGCTGACCGTCGACGCGCAGAACAACTGGCCCGACCTGGTGAAGGCCGCGGACGCGGCGGTGCAGAAGAAGCACCCCGGCGTCAAGATCACCCACGAGTACTACGGCTGGCCCGACAAGAACGCCAAGCTCGACGCGGTGCTCGCCACCGACAAGGCCCCCGACGTGGTCGAGATGGGCAACACCGAGATGCTCGGCTACATGGTCAAGGGCGCCTTCGCCCCCCTGGACGCCGCCGCGTTCGACAACTCCTCCGCCTGGCTGGACGGCCTCAAGGCCTCGGTGACGTACGAGGACAAGACCTACGGTGTGCCGTACTACGCGGGCGGCCGCGTCGGCAACTGGCGCAAGGACCTCTTCGCCGCCGCCGGCGTCAAGGCGGCCCCGAAGACCTACGCGGAGCTGACCGCCGCCCTGGACAAGGTCCAGAAGAAGGAGGGCGACAAGTTCAGCGCCTGGTACCAGCCCACCCGCGACTGGTACGCGGCCATGTCCTTCGTCTACGACGCCGGCGGCTCCATCGCGAAGGAGGAGGGCGGCCAGTGGAAGGGCAACCTCTCCTCGCCCGAGTCCGTCAAGGGCCTCACCGAGTTCAAGAACGTCGTCGACACGTACATGCACGGCGACAAGACCAAGGACGAGTCCGACCGCTACATCGTCTACGGCCAGGGCAAGTCCGGCATGATCTTCGGCGCCGCCTGGGAGGGCGGGACCGCCGAGGCCCCCGAGAACGACAAGAGCGGCAAGCTCAAGGGCAACCTCGAGAACTTCGTGATGCCCGGCCCGTCCGGCAAGAACCTCCCCGTCTTCCTGGGCGGTTCCGACCTCGCCGTCCCGGTCAAGTCGGACGCGCAGGAACTCGCCGCCGAGTGGATCAACGCGTTCACCGGTCCCGCCGGCCAGAAGGGCCTGATGGCCAAGGGCAACCTGCCCAACAACAAGACCGACCTCGCGACCCTGAAGAACGACCCCAAGACGGTCGTCCCGGCCACCGCGGCCGAGTCCAACTGGTTCGTCCCGATGGCGCCCGGCTGGGGCCAGGTCGAGAAGGCCCAGGTCCTCCAGACCATGCTGCAGAGCATCGGCACCGGCAAGAAGACCGTCGAGGAGGCCGCCAAGGAGGCGGACGCCGCGATCGACAAGGTCATCAACACCAAGTGACGACGGACGGGGCTCCGCCGCGGCGGGGCCCCGCCGTCCGTACGACCCGCGGGGCGTCCACCCCGCACGCCTGACGGGGCCCGGCCCCGTGGCCCCGCGGGGGCTTTGCCGCCGTCCGGCTCACGGGCCCCGCAGCCCGTCCGGCCCGCGGGGCCCTGCCCCGCCTTCGACCTGCGAGGGCTCCGCCGCCGTCCGGCCCGCGGGGCCCCGCCTCCCGTCCGACCCGCGGGGCCCCGGCCGCCGTACACCTGCGGGGGTTCGCCGCCGTACACCCACGGGGCCCGGCCTCCGTACGACCTGAGGGACCGCTGAGGAGCGCGCGATGAGTGCCGCAGACACGACCACCCCCGCCAAGGTGCCGCCACCGCGGCCCGCACCGCCGCCGCCGTCCGCGCCACGACGGCCCCGCGCCAAGGGGACCTCCGCCGGCGCCGGCACCCCCTGGCTGCTGCTCGCCCCCTGCCTGCTGGTCCTCCTGCTGGTGATGGGCTATCCGCTCGTCCGCCTGGTCACCCTCTCCTTCCAGAAGTTCGGGCAGTCCCAGCTGTGGGGTTTCCAGCCGGCCGAGTCGGTCGGGTTCGACAACTTCACCAAGGTGCTGGGAGACGGCGAGTTCTGGGCGGTCGTCGTGCGCACGATCGTCTTCGCGGCCGGCTGCGTCGTCTTCACGATGGTCGTCGGCATGCTGATCGCGCTGCTGCTCCAGCGGGTGTCCGGCTGGGTGAAGACGCTCATCAACATCGCACTGGTGGCCAGCTGGGGCATGCCGATCATCGTGGCCACCACGGTCTTCAAGTGGCTGTTCGACGCGGACTACGGCATCCTCAACGCGGTCCTGAGCAGGCTGCCCGGCGTCGACCTGATCGGCCACAACTGGTTCGCGAGCGGGCCGCAGGGCCTGGCCGTGATCATGCTGCTGGTGATCTGGGGAGCCGTCCCGTTCGTCGTGATCACCCTCAGCGCCGGTCTCACCCAGGTCCCCAAGGAGCTGGAGGAGGCCGCCCGCCTCGACGGCGCCGGCGCCTGGGGCGTCTTCCGGTACGTCACCCTGCCCATCCTCAAGCCGATCATCGTGATGCTCACGACCCTGTCGGTCATCTGGGACATGGGCGTCTTCCCACAGGTCTTCGTGATGCGCAACGGCCATCCCGAGGCCGAGTTCCAGCTGCTGACGACGTACTCCTACGACCGCGCCTTCGTCGTCAACGACTACGGCCAGGGCTCGGCGATCGCCCTGATCACCGTGCTCCTGCTGCTCGGCGTGGTCGCCGTGTACATGCGCCAGATGCTGAAGATCGGAGAGGTCGAATGAGCGCCATCGCCACGGCGAAGAGCGGCTCCGCCGAAGGCTCCGGCGGCCCGGGCCGCCGCCGGTCCAAGCTCGGCTGGAACCTCGTCGGCCTCCTGGTCTTCGTCGTCGCCGGCTTCCCCGTCTACTGGATGCTCAACACCGCGTTCAAGCCGGCGAAGGACGCCATCGACCCGGACCCGAGCCTGCTGCCCACCTCGCTGACCCTCTCCAACTTCGGCCGGGCGATGGACATCGCCGACTTCTGGGGTCCGGTCGCCCGCAGCCTCGTCGTCTCGCTCGCGGTCGTCGCGATCGGCGTCGTCGTCGGCATGCTGGCCGCCCTCGCCATCTCCCGGTTCGCCTTCCGCGGCCGCAAGATCGTGATCGTCGGCATCCTCGCGGTCCAGATGGTCCCGCTGGTCGCCATGATCATCCCGGTCTTCCTGCTCCTGAACGACCTGGGCCAGTACGACCGGCTGACCGGCCTGATCATCACCTACCTGACCTTCATCCTGCCCTTCACCGTGTGGACCCTGCGCGGCTTCATCGTCAACATCCCGAAGGAGCTGGAGGAGGCCGCGATGGTCGACGGCTGCTCCCGCACCGGCGCCTTCGTCCGCGTCGTCTTCCCGCTGCTCGCCCCCGGCATGGTCGCCACCTCGGTCTACGGCTTCATCCAGGCGTGGAACGAGTACCTCTACGCCCTGATGCTGCTCAGCCAGAAGAACCAGACCGCCACCGTCTGGCTGAGCAACTTCTCCACCAAGCACGGCACCGAGTACGCCCCGATGATGGCCGGCGCCACCATGATGGCCGTGCCGATCGTCGTGCTGTTCCTCCTCGTCCAGCGCAAGATGGCCGCGGGTCTCACCGCGGGCGCCGTGAAGGGATAACGCCCCCGATGACGACATTCGCCAGCGGCACCGACACGCTGACGCGCGACGCCCTGACGGTCCTCCAGCCCGGCTTCGCGGGCACCAGCGCCCCCGACTGGCTGCTGCGCCGGCTCGGCGAGGGCCTGGCCGCGGTCGGCCTGTTCGGCCGCAACATCGCCTCTCCCGAACAACTCGCCGCGCTGACCTCACAGTTGCGCGCCGAACGCGACGACGTGCTCGTCGCGATCGACGAGGAGGGCGGCGACGTCACCCGCCTCGAGGTGCGGACCGGCTCCAGCTTCCCCGGCAACCACGCCCTGGGCGCGGTGGACGACGTGGACCTGACCGGGCAGGTCGCCTTCGAGCTGGGCCGCCGCCTCGCGGCCTGCGGGGTCGACCTCAACTGGGCCCCCTCGGCCGACGTGAACTCCAACCCGGACAACCCGGTGATCGGCGTACGGTCCTTCGGCGCCGACCCCGGCCTGGTCGCCCGGCACACCGCGGCCTACGTCACCGGCCTGCAGGCGGCCGGCGTCGCCGCCTGCACCAAGCACTTCCCCGGCCACGGGGACACGGCCGTCGACTCGCACCTCGCCCTGCCCCGCATCGACGTGGACCCGGCCGTGCTGGCCGAGCGCGAACTGGCCCCGTTCCGCGCCGCCATCGCGGCCGGCAGCCGGGCCGTGATGAGCGCGCACATCCTGGTCCCGGCCCTGGACCCGGACCACCCGGCGACCCTGTCCCGCCGCATCCTGACGGACCTGCTGCGCGGCGAACTCGGCTATGACGGCCTGATCGTCACCGACGGCATGGAGATGCGGGCGATCGCCGGCACCTACGGCATCGAGCGCGGCAGCGTCCTGGCCGTCGCGGCCGGCGCCGACGCCATCTGCGTGGGCGGCGGCCTCGCCGACGACGAGACGGTACGACGCCTGCGCGACGCCCTCGTCGCCGCGGTCCGCACGGGCGACCTCCCGGAGGAACGCCTCGCCGACGCGGCGGAACGGGTCCGCGCCCTGGCCCGCTGGACCGCCTCCGCCGCGGCCTCCCCGTCCGCCGACCGGGCCGCCGCGCACACCGACATCGGTCTCGTCGCCGCCCGCCGCGCCCTGCGCCGCACCGCCGCCGGCCCCTTCACCCCGCTCACCGACGCCCCGTACGTGGCCGCCCTCACCCCGGTCGCCAACATCGCCGTCGGCGACGAGACGCCCTGGGGCGTGGCCGCGGAGCTCTCCCGGCTCCTGCCCGGCACCGAGACGGGCGGCTTCGCCGGCGAGGACGCGGGACACGCGGCACTGATCGCGGCCGGGGAGCGGCGGATCGTGGCCGTGGTCCGCGACGAGCACCGCCACCCCTGGATGACGGCGGCCCTGGACACCCTCCTCGCCGCCCGCCCCGACACGATCGTCGTCGAGATGGGCGTCCCCCAGTCCCCGGCCCGCGGCGCCCTCCACCTCGCCACCCACGGCGCGGCCCGGGTCTGCGGGCGGGCGGCGGCGGAGGTCATCGCGGGCAGGTGACGGCCCCTGCGACAGAACGGGCGCCGGATCCCTTTCGGGGGATCCGGCGCCCGTGGCGTCGTGCGGGGCGCTGCGGGGACCGGGCTTCAGATTCCCTGCCATCCGGGCTTGTGGGCGTAGGTGTGGCGGAAGTAGTCCGCGAGCTTCAGCTTGGACGCGGCACCCTCGTCGACGACGACGGTCGCGTGCGGGTGCAGCTGGAGCGCCGAGGCGGGACAGACGGCCGCCACCGGCCCCTCGACGGTCGCGGCGACGGCGTCCGCCTTGCCCTCGCCCGTGGCGAGCAGCACCAGGTGCCGTGCCTCCAGGATGGTCCCGATGCCCTGCGTGATGACGTGGTGCGGGACCTGTTCGACGTCCCCGTCGAAGAACCGCGCGTTGTCGACCCGGGTCTGCTCGGTGAGCGTCTTGATCCGCGTCCGGGAGGCCAGCGAGGAACAGGGCTCGTTGAACCCGATGTGCCCGTCGGTCCCGATCCCGAGCAGCTGGAGGTCGACCCCGCCGGCCGCGGCCAGCCCCCGGTCGTAGGCCTCGCACGCGGCCTGTACGTCCTCGGCGGTGCCGTCCGGTCCCAGGAAGGCCTCCATGCCGATGCCGAGCGGCTCCAGCACCTCCCGGCGCAGCACCGAGCGGTAGGACTCGGGGTGTTCGGCGGGCAGGCCGACATATTCGTCGAGCTGGGCGATGCGCGCCCGCGAGGTGTCGACGGCGCCGGACCGCACCCGGGCCGTCAATGCCTGGTAGACGGGCAGCGGGGTGGAACCGGTGGCCACTCCCAGCAGGGCGTCGGGCTTGCGCCGCAGCAGCTGTGCGATGGCCTCGGCGACGAGTTCGCCGCCCGACCTGGCGTCCGCAACGATGACAACTTCCACGCTGGCCTGCCGTTCTGGAGAGGGGCTCGACGGGGGCCCGGAAGGGCCTATGTGGTTTAGACCAATCTAACAGAATCGGGTATCTCCGCCCAGGCGGCAGCGGAGCCGGAGGCGGCGGGAGGGGCGGCGCGGGGACGGTGGGAGGGGCCGGGAGGGCGGTGGAGTTCGGTCGCGCCCCGGACGGTCCGGAAACCGCCCCGTCATCCGGCTCCGCAGGGGGGCCCGCACAGGCTAGGCTGCGTCATGGATGCTAGGGCGTCCGAATATCCGCCCCGGCTGACGAACGCGCAGGCTCCCGCACATGGACAGTCGAAGTGGTCTAGTCCACAATGGTGGGGTCGCACAGCAGACCTCCGCCTTCCCCGCACAGGAAGGCGGACCGAGGACCCGGAGCTCTCTGCCCTGACTGCCCCGGATCCTCACCCTCGGCCGACGGGACCGCACACCCCGCGGCCGGTATTGCTCCGGGCTGCGGTGCCGGGAGGGCTGAGGGTCCCTCTCAGGCGCCGCGGCCCGCGGGTGTCTCCGGGCGCGCGTGCCGCCGGCTTTTTTAGGCCCCGCACATACCCCCAGGTACGCTCGCAGACGTGCCCTCCATGAACGAACTCGTACGCCAGCACACCGCACTCGGCGACTCCGACCTCGAGTGGCTGCACCTGCTGGTCTCGGAGTGGCAGCTGCTCTCCGACCTGTCCTTCGCCGACCTGGTCCTGTGGGTCCCCACGCGCGACGGCACCCGCTACGTCTCCGTCGCCCAGATGCGCCCCAACACCGGACCCACCTCCTACCAGGACGACATGGTCGGCCACCTCGTTCCGCGCGGCCGCCGCCCCCTGCTGGACGCCGCCCTCGACGAGGGCCGGATCGTGCGCGAGGGCGACCCGGAGTGGCGCGAGGAGGTCCCCGTCCGGGTCGAGTCCATCCCCGTGCGGCGCGAGGGCAGGGTGCTCGGCGTGATCGCCCGCAACACCAACCTGCTCACCGTGCGCACCCCGAGCCGCCTGGAGCTGACCTACCTCCAGAGCGCCTCCGACCTGGCGCAGATGATCGCGGCCGGTTCCTTCCCGTTCCCCGACCAGCAGATGGACATGGACGCGGCCCCGCGCGTCGGCGACGGCCTGATCCGCCTCGACGCCGACGGGGTCGTCCAGTACGCCTCCCCGAACGCCCTCTCCGCCTACCACCGGATGGGCCTCGCCTCCGACCTGGTCGGCCACAACCTCGGCCTGACCACCGCGGAACTCGCCCCCACCCGGGGCCCGGTGGACGAGGCGCTCGCCAAGGTCGCCAGCGGCTGGGCGCCGCGCGAGTTCGAGGTCGAGGCGCACGACGGCGTCATCCAGTTCCGGGCCATCCCGCTCAAGCCCAAGGGCACCCGCATCGGTTCGCTCGTCCTGCTCCGGGACGTCACCGAACTGCGCCGCCGCGAGCGTGAGTTGATCACCAAGGACGCGACCATCCGGGAGATCCACCACCGGGTGAAGAACAACCTCCAGACCGTGGCCGCCCTGCTCCGGCTCCAGGCCCGCCGGATCGAGTCCGAGCGGGGCAGGGAGGCCCTGGAGGAGGCGGTCCGGCGCGTCGGCTCGATCGCCATCGTCCACGAGACGCTGTCTCAGAACCTGGACGAGCGCGTGGAGTTCGACGAGATCGCCGACCGCGTCCTGGCGATGGTCGCGGAGATCTCGCCGGGCAAGGTGACCGGCCGGCGCACCGGACGCTTCGGCATCCTCGACGCGGAGGTCGCCACCCCGCTGTCCATGGTGCTCACCGAGATCCTCCAGAACGCGCTGGAGCACGGCTTCCGCGAGGGCGACACCGGCACGGTCGAGGTCTCGGCGGTCCGCGGCGGCACCACGAAGGAGGGCCGCCTGCTGGTCACGGTCCAGGACGACGGTGTCGGCCTTCCCGAAGGATTCGACCCGCACACCTCGGGCAACCTCGGCCTCCAGATCGTACGGACGCTGGTGGAGGGGGAGTTGGGGGGATCCTTCGACATGGTTCCGGCGCCGGAGCGCGGTACGCAGGTGATCCTGGACATTCCGGTGCGGGCGCAGAAGTGACTCCCGGCCGGGCACAGCAAGAAGCCCCGGACCATTCAGGGGTCCGGGGCTCGAATGCTCGTTGCCAGCGGGTGCTGCGCATCGGGGGTACTGCGCGCTGCGGCTCGGGGGCGGGAGATGCGTACACGCTGTACGCGCCGCCAAGCTCAGGCTTGCGGGGCGGGTGTCGTCAGGCGGAGGCCTGACGGGCCCGGTTGCGGGCGGCGCGGCGCTTCATCGCGCGACGCTCGTCCTCGCTGAGGCCACCCCAGACGCCGGAGTCCTGACCGGACTCGAGCGCCCACTGCAGACACTGATCCATAACGGGGCAGCGACGGCAGACGGCCTTGGCTTCCTCGATCTGCAGCAGCGCAGGACCGGTGTTGCCGATGGGGAAGAAGAGCTCGGGGTCTTCCTCGCGGCAAACGGCGTTGTGACGCCAGTCCATGGCTGCTACCTCTCCTTGGTATTACATGCACGTTGCTTGTGAATGTGAACGCTTTCACGAATCCCTCAACAAGTGAAGGGCCATCAGCCAGGTTCCCTGGCGCGGTCCTGTGGATTGAAGAGGGGTTCCGGTGATCAGTGGAGGCCGGTCCTGCGGGCCGTCCCGATCGCCACGTAGAGACTCGCAAACCTCAGCGGCGGATACAACCCCTTCCGGAAAGTTTTTTTTGATTCCTCGGTGTCGACTAGGTCACAGCCGTACTTCCATGGGGTGGACCCTGGTCTAAACGTTCGAGTGAAAGGACTTCAGCCCTTTCTGCTCACACAATCACACGCAGTGCACGGCGTACGCCTGTGAACGTCACGCTGGTACGCAGCCCCAGGTGGTCACCGTCCATCTGGAGGGGTAGCGGGACCTTCGAATGCAAGGTGAACTGGTCCAGATCGTGCAAGGGCACGGCATGCTTGCCATGGGGTCCCCGCTCGGGGGACGAAGTGAGCAACTGGGTCCCATACCGGACAACCGAAGCCGTGGACAGACGGCTGAGACCGAGTACGTCGAGCCCGGTATCGAACGAGGCTTTAGGTGAGGCGTACACCGGGCGATTGCCCAGATAGGTCCACGGAGCCGTGTTGCACACGATGGACAGCACCAAATCGGTCACCGGGTCCGCGCCCGGCCGCTCCAGCGTGATCGAACCGTGCCGGCGCTGCGGCTCGCCGAGGAGCTGGCGCACGGCCTGGCGGACGTAGAGCGCGTGGGTGGATCTCCGGCCGCGCTCACGCTGCTGTTCGACCCGGCCGACGACCCCGGCGTCGAAACCGAGACCGGCGTTGAAGGTGAACCAGCGCGCCGGCACCGCCTCGTCCTCCGTGCCCGGCGTACCGGAGGCGAGTCCCAGTCCGACCGTGCGCTCCCTGCCCTCGCGCAGGGCGTCCAGCAGGGCGCCGGTCGCCTCGACGGGATCGTTGGGCAGGCCGAGGGCGCGGGCGAAGACATTGGTGGAGCCGCCGGGGACCACGGCGATGCCGGGCAGGTTCTCGGGGTCGGGGCCGGCGTGCAGCAGCCCGTTGACCACCTCGTTGATGGTGCCGTCGCCACCGAGGGCGACGACCATGTCTATGTCGTCGCTCTGCGCGGCCTGCCGCCCCAGGTCCCGTGCGTGCCCGCGGTACTCGGTGGTGACCGCCTCCAGCTTCATCTCGCTGGCGAGCGCGTGGATGAGGACGTCGCGCGTCCGTGCACTGGTGGTGGTTGCCGCCGGATTGACCACGAGAAGTGCACGCATGGAGGGCAGCGTACCTACTGGGTGGTACCGAGGCACAAGGCCGAACGGGGATCGGCCCGCGCCCACGGCGTGAGCCGTGACACGAGGGGATGCGCGGGGCCGGAGGGGGACAGGGGCGGGCCGGGGAACGGCGGCTACCCTTCTGGGGTGAGCAGCGAGCAGAACCCCGCCACCCCGAAAGTCCCGAAGGGCACGGAGAACGCCGGGAACGCGGAAGGCACGGAACCCGCGGGCCCCCGCCCGCGCCGTCTGACGTACGCCGCCGCGCTCGTCGCCCTGGAAGGGCTGGCGCTGGTCGTCGGCGGGCTCTGGATCCTCGTCCTCGGCATCACCGGTGACCCCGACGACCGGCAGCAGGCCGTCACCGGCGGGGTGACGCTGGTGGTCCTCGCCCTGCTGCCCCTGCTCGCCGCCCGCGGGCTGCTGGGCTGCCGGAGCTGGAGCCGCGGGCCGGCCGTCATCACCCAGATCATGGCGCTGCCCGTCGCCTACAACCTGCTCCAGGCCGACAGCATGGCGATCCCGGCGGGCATCGCGCTGGCCGCCGCCGCCGTCGCCGCGCTGGTCCTGATCGTCAACGGCGAGACGACCCGGGCCCTCGGCATCCGGGGGCCCGGCAACGCCGGCGGCGGAGAGAAGAAGTAGCGGCCGCGACGGACGCCTGCCGCGGCAGGGTCACTCCTCGACGAGCAGCTTCTCCCGCAGCTGGGCCAGCGTGCGCGCCAGCAGGCGGGAGACGTGCATCTGGGAGATGCCGACCTCCTGCGCGATCTGCGACTGCGTCATGTTGCCGAAGAAACGCAGCAGCAGGATCCGCTTCTCGCGCGGCGGCAGATCCTCCAGGAGCGGCTTGAGGGACTCGCGGTACTCGACGCCCTCCAGCGCCTCGTCCTCGGCGCCGAGGGTGTCGGCGACCGCCGGGGACTCGTCGTCGGTGTCGGGGACGTCGAGCGACAGGGTGGAGTAGGCGTTGGCCGACTCCAGGCCCTCCAGGACCTCCTCCTCCGAGATCGCCAGCTTCTCGGCCAGCTCGTGCACGGTCGGCGAGCGGCCGTGCAGCTGGGACAGCTCCGCCGTGGCCGTCGTCAGCGACAGCCGCAGCTCCTGCAGCCGGCGCGGCACCCGCACCGCCCAGCCCTTGTCACGGAAGTGCCGCTTGATCTCGCCGACGACCGTCGGCGTCGCGTACGTCGAGAACTCCACGCCGCGGTCCGGGTCGAAGCGGTCGACCGACTTGATCAGGCCGATGGTGGCGACCTGGGTCAGGTCGTCCAGCGGCTCCCCGCGGTTGCGGAAGCGGCGCGCGAGGTGCTCGACGAGCGGCAGGTGCATGCGGACCAGCTGGTTGCGCAGCTCCGCGTACTCCGGGCTGCCCTCCTTCAGTCCGCGCAGCTCGACGAACTTCGCCCGTGCCCCGCTGCGGTCCTGGGGCTCGCGTGCCGGGGGCACCGGCTGCTGGGGCGCGAGCCGGTGCGGCGCGGGCTGCTGAGGCTCGTGCCGCGTGCCCGGCACGCCGCCGTGTTCGTGGTCTCGCTCGTGCTCGCTCATCGTCCCGCCCGTCGCCCTCTGTCGAGCCTCTTCCTCGGCCCGGCCTGGGGTGCCCCCGATCCGCCTCTCCCGAGGCGGCTCCTGCTCGGCACTTTCCGGGAAGCCGGTCCCCGCGGAGGCCGGCTCGTCCTCCGGATGCGGCCGGGCCTGCTCGGGAATGCCGTCGATGCCGTCCGCCATGCGTCGGGAACCGCCCGCCGGGACCGCCGTCCCGGCGCTCTCGGCCGGCAGCTCCCATGTGCCGCGCTCTTCGTCCCGCACCGGCCCGTCCCCGTTCGTCACGCCGGCCCGGGTCCCGCGCCGCGCTGTTTGTAGAGGCTGATCGAAACGGTTTTGTCCTCGTCCACGGCGGAGGACACCTTGCCCGCGAGGGCGGACAGCACGGTCCACGCGAACGTGTCGCGCGCGGGGGCGTGCCCGTCGGTGGTCGGCGCCGAGACGGTGACCTCCAGCGAGTCGTCGATCAGGCGGAAGACACAACTGAGCACCGAACCGGGCACGGCCTGCTGGAGCAGGATCGCGCAGGCCTCGTCCACCGCGATGCGCAGGTCCTCGATCTCGTCCAGGGTGAAGTCCAAACGGGCCGCGAGGCCGGCCGTGGCCGTCCGCAGCACCGACAGGTAGGCACCCGCAGCCGGCAGCCGGACTTCCACGAAGTCCTGGGTCGCGGGCTCGCCTGCGATCTGGGACACCCTCACCTCCAAGGTGGTACAAGCTTTCCGGGGGCCGAGGGTCGCCCCCCGGGATAACGCGTGGGTGGTGCAGCGGTGACGCTACCGCGCCCTCGTCCGTCCTGTCCCCGGGACCCCGACCCCCTGTCGTCACTCACAGTAAAACTGTGAATACGCTCCGTGTCTAGGGGTCCGTCGGCCCAAAAGAGAAGAGGGCGCGCCGGGTTGACGTACCCAGGCGTCAGATGCCCGAACCGTACCCGGTCGACGGACGGGCCGTCCCCGGCACGGCTCAGACGAGGACGTGGTCGACGAAGCACCAGCGCCAGTTCTCACCGGGTTCGAAGGTCCGCATGATCGGATGACCCGATTCCTTGTGGTGCTCTGTGGCGTGCCGGCCCGGCGAGGAGTCGCAGCAGCCCACGTGGCCGCACGTCATGCAGAGCCGTAGCTGCACCGGGTCGGTGCCGTCCCGCAGGCACTCAGGACACGTCTCGCCGCGCGGGACGGGTTCGGGGTGCGGCAGCGCTTCGGCGTGCGTGCACTGTTTCATGATTGCCAGATTACGACGGTCGTACGGACGGCCGTGCGGAAAAACGAGGGTGGGCGGGACATGGACGTGATGCCACTGCTGTTGCTGGTGGCGGGCAGTGCGGCGGTCGCCGCGGCGGCCCGGCGCACACCGGTGCCGGCACCGCTGCTGCTCGTCGCCGTGGGCCTGGCCGTGTCGTACGTCCCCGGGGTGCCGGACTACACCCTCGACCCCGACATCGTGCTGCCGCTCCTGCTGCCCCCGCTGCTGTACACCTCCGCCACCGACAGCTCGTACCTCGACCTCCGTGCCCAGCTGCGGCCCGTGGCCCTGCTGTCGGTCGGGTACGTCCTCTTCGCGACGCTCGCCGTCGGGTGGGCCGCCTATCTGATGGTCCCCGGACTGCCGCTGACCGCGGCGCTGGTGCTGGGCGCGGTGGTGGCGCCGCCGGACGCGGTCGCGGCGACGGCGGTGGCACGCAGGGTGGGCCTGCCGTCGAAGGTGACCACGATCCTCCAGGGCGAGTCCCTGCTGAACGACGCGACCGCGATCACCGCCTACAAGGTGGCCCTCGCGGTCGTCGTCGGCGAGGGCGCGTCCTGGGCCGGCGGGATGGAGGAGTTCCTGGTCGCGGCGGTCGGCGGCACCGCCGTCGGCCTGATCCTGATGGCTCCGCTGCACTGGCTGCGCACCCACCTGAAGGAACCGCTCCTCCAGAACACCCTCTCCCTGCTCATCCCGTTCGTCGCGTACGCGGCCGCCGAGCAGTTCCACGCCTCCGGCGTCATCGCCGTCGTGGTCGTCGCCCTCTACCTCGGCCACCGCGCGTGGGAGGTCGACTTCGCCACCCGGCTCCAGGAGGAGGCGGTGTGGAAGATGGTCGCCTTCGTGCTGGAGTCGGCGGTCTTCGCACTCATCGGCCTGCAGCTCCAGATCGTCCTCAGGGGCCTCGGCGACTACGAGGGCCTGGACGCCGTCCTGTACGCGGTCGCCCTCTTCCTCGTGGTCGTCGCGGTCCGTTTCCTGTGGGTGTACCCGGCGACCTTCCTGCCCCGGCTGCTGTCGGCACGCGTCCGCGCGCGCGAGGACAACCCGACCTGGCGGGGGCCGCTCGTCATCGGCTGGGCCGGCATGCGCGGCGTGGTCTCGCTGGCCATCGCCTTTTCCGTCCCCGTCACCGTGGACCACGGCGAGGCGCCCTTCCCGCACCGCAACCTGATCCTCTTCCTGACCTTCACCACGGTCATCGGCACCCTGGTCGTACAGGGACTGACCCTGCCCCCGCTGATCCGCCTGCTGAAGTTCCCCGCCCCCGACCCGCAGGCCGCGACCCTCGCCGAGGCCAACGCCCAGGCCCAGGCCTCCCGGGTCGCCGAGCAGCGGCTGGAGGAACTGCTGTCCGACGAACGCAACGCCCTGCCCCTGCCCCTCGCCGACCGCCTGCGCACCGTCCTCGAACGCCGCCGCAACGCCGTCTGGGAACGCCTCGGCCAGGTCAACCCGGTCACCGGCGAGACCGTCGACGACACCTACCGCCGGCTGTCCCGCGAGGTGATCAGCGCCGAGCGGGAGGTCTTCGTGCGGCTGCGCGACGGCCGCCACATCGACGACGAGATGCTGCGGACGCTGCTGCGCAGGCTGGACCTGGAGGAGGCCGCCGCCTACCGGGAGGCGGGTTAGGGCCTTTCGTCCGGTGGGGAGCGTGGGGCGGGCGGGTCAGGAGGTGAACGGTGCTCCCGTCACGACCGCCGCGAGCCGGGTCCCGCGCGGGAAGACGCCCTCCTCGGCGAGAACGACAAGTCCGTACAGCGACTTGGCGACATAGAGACGTTCGACCGGCAGGCCGTGCCGCTCCTCGAAGTCCCGCGCGAAGTCCTCGAGTGCGGGCGTGGTGCGGGCGTACCCGCCGAAGTGGAAGCGTTCGTCCAGCCGCCAGTCGCCCACCGGGCCGCCGAACGCCTCCCGCTGCAGGGCCCGTATCGCGTCGTCGAGGAAGCCGCCCTTGAGGACCGGTATGCCGAGGGCCCGCCGACCGGGGCCCAGGCCGGCGGCGAGGCCCGCGAGGGTGCCCCCGGTGCCGCAGGCGAGGGCCACGACATCGGCGTGGGCACGCAGTTCCTCGCCGAGGGCCCGGCAGCCGCGGACGGCCGGCGCGTTGCTGCCGCCCTCGGGCACCACGTACGCGTCCTCGGCGCCCGCCGCGCTCAGGACCGCCGCCAGCGCGGCGGGGTCGGCCTTGCGGCGGTAGGTCGCCCGGTCGACGAAGTGCAGCCGCATTCCGTCGGCCGCGCAGCGGGCCAGCGAGGGGTTCAGCGGGCGGCCGGCCAGCTCGTCGCCGCGCACCACCCCCACCGTGGGCAGGCCCAGCAGTCGGCCGGCGGCGGCCGTCGCCCGCAGATGGTTGGAGTACGCGCCCCCGAACGTGACGACCGGCCGCCCGCCCGCCGCCGCCAGGTTCGGCACGAGCTTGCGCCACTTGTTGCCGATCAGCTCCGGGTGGATCAGGTCGTCCCGCTTGAGGAGCAGCCGTACGCCGTGCCGGGCGAACCGGTCGTCGACCACCTCCTCCAACGGCGAGGGCAGCCGGGGGCGCAGGGCGGCGGAGTCGAACGGAAGGGGCCTGGTCACCCCGTCATTGTCGAACACCGTTCGTGCGAAAACCCGCCGTGCCCACACCGTCGATGATCCATTCCCGCTCTTTCGGGTAATGGCACGAACACTTTGAGTGATGGAAGGCTTGCCGCGAGAACAGTGCGTCGGCGCAGTACGGCTCCGGCGCATCACCGGGAGGGCAATTCTCTATGTCGGTAGGCGAAGAAGTCCGCGCTGAGCAGGGCAAGCCGCAGCAGAGCCTTGGCACCGCGGCCGCGCGGAACCTGGCCACCACCACCAAGTCCGTACCGCAGATGCAGGAGATCAGCTCTCGCTGGCTGCTGCGGAATCTGCCCTGGGTCGACGTGCAGGGCGGCACGTACCGGGTGAACCGGCGCCTGACGTACGCCGTCGGTGACGGTCGCGTCACCTTCGTCAAGACCGGGGACCGTGTGGAGGTCATCCCCACGGAGCTGGGCGAACTGCCCGCGCTGCGGTCCTACGAGGACGAGGACGTGCTCTCGGAGCTGGCCTCCCGCTGCCGGCAGCGGGAGTACGCGCCGGGCGAGGTCGTCGTCTCCTTCGGCAGCCGGACCGACAAGGTCTACCTCCTCGCGCACGGCAGGGTCGAGAAGGTCGGCACCGGCCCCTACGGCGACGACCAGGTCCTCGGAGTCCTCGCCGACGGCGCGTACTTCGGCGACCAGGCACTGCTCGACCCGGACGCCATCTGGGAGTACACCGCCCGCGCGGACACCGCCTGCACCGTGCTGATCCTGTCCCGCCAGGACTTCGAGCAGGTCGCCGAGCGCGCCGGCTCACTGTCCGAGCACCTGCGGAGGCTGCGCTCGATCCCCGCGCAGTCGACCAACCGCTACGGCGAGAAGGCCGTCGACCTGGCCGCGGGGCACGCCGGCGAGCCGGACATCCCGCACACCTTCGTGGACTACGAAGCCCGGCCGCGCGAGTACGAACTGAGCATCGCCCAGACCGTCCTGCGCATCCACTCGCGCGTGGCCGACCTGTACAACCAGCCGATGAACCAGACCGAGCAGCAGCTGCGGCTGACGGTCGAGGCGTTGAAGGAACGTCAGGAGCACGAGCTGGTCAACAACCGTGAGTTCGGTCTGCTCCACAACTGCGAGTACGACCAGCGGATCCAGCCGCACGACGGCGTGCCGGGCCCGGACGACCTCGACGAGCTGCTCAGCCGCCGGCGCGGCACCAAGATGCTTCTCGCCCACCCGCGCGCGATCGCCGCGATCGGCCGCGAACTCAACAAGCGGGGGCTCGTCCCCGAGACGATCGACGTCGCCGGCAACCGGATCCCCACCTGGCGGGGGGTGCCGATCTACCCGTGCAACAAGATCCCGGTGACCGAGGCCCGCACCAGCTCGATCATCGCGATGCGCCTCGGCGAGCAGGACCAGGGCGTCATCGGCCTGCGCCAGTCCGGCATCCCGGACGAGA
This sequence comes from Streptomyces sp. NPDC051051, assembly GCF_040682975.1. Lineage (NCBI taxonomy): Bacteria > Bacillati > Actinomycetota > Actinomycetes > Kitasatosporales > Streptomycetaceae > Streptomyces > Streptomyces sp. NPDC051051. The sequence goes on along the minus strand of NZ_JBFBCB010000005.1, from coordinate 167,783 downwards.
TCGAGCCGAGCCTGTCCGTGCGGTTCATGGGCATCAACGAACAAGCCGTCATCAAGTACCTGGTCACGGCCTACTACTCGGCGGCGGTGCTGGTTCCGGACGCGCTGGGCGTGCTGGAGAACGTCGAGATCGGTCGCTGGCGGTGACCTCACCCGTACGGACGCCGTGTCCCCGCCCACCCGGGCGGGTACACCCAGGGGGTCCGCGCCCGGCCGCGCATCCGCCGCCGTGCGTCGACCCGGCGAGGGGGACTCGATGACCGAGTACGTGACGCGGACCAGGCCGCACCCCGGCGCGGCACGGGAGAGGGGAAGGGGCGTCCCGGGTCGGACCGACAGCGGCCCCGCAGCGCTCGACGGGCACGAGGCCGCCGTGATCCTGGAGGAGACCCGGGGTTCCGTCGACCCCGCGCTCCGTGCGGCGATCGACTCGCTGCCCGGCTCGATGCGGCGGATCTCGCTCTACCACTTCGGCTGGGAACACGCCGACGGCACACCGGCCGCGGGCAACGCGGGCAAGGCGATCCGGCCCGCGCTGGTGCTCGCCGCGGCCACCGCGCTCGGCGGCCCGGCGGCCAGGACGGCGGCTCTCCCGGCGGCCGCCGCCGTCGAACTGGTCCACAACTTCACGCTGCTGCACGACGACGTGATGGACCGCGACACCACCCGCAGGCACCGTCCCACCGCCTGGACGGTGTTCGGCGACGCCGACGCCGTCCTCGCCGGGGACGCGCTCCAGGCGCTCGCCCTCGGGATGCTCGCCGCGCACCCGCATCCGGCGTCCCCGGCCGCCGCCGCCCGGCTCGCGGACTGCGTGATCGAGCTGTGCGCCGGCCAGCACTCGGACACCGCCCTGGAGAAGCGGGGCCCGGCCGAGGTCACCCTCGACGAGGTGCTCGCCATGGCTGAGGCCAAGACCGGGGCCCTGCTCGGCTGCGCCTGCGCCCTCGGCGCGCTGTACGCGGGAGCGGCCGAGGAGGATGTCGAGGCGCTGGACGCCTTCGGCCGCCAGGCCGGGCTCGCCTTCCAGCTCATCGACGACGTGATCGGCATATGGGGGGACCCGCGGCACACCGGCAAGCCGGCCGGCGCCGACCTGGTCGCCCGCAAGAAGTCCCTGCCGGTGATCGCCGCGCTCGGCTCCGGCACCCCGGCCGCCGCGGAACTGGCGGAGCTGTACGCGTCCCCCCGCGAGCAGGGGGACGACGTGGAGCGCATGACACTGGCCGTCGAGCTGGCCGGCGGCCGGGAATGGGCCCAGGAACAGGCGGCGGACCGCATGGCCCGGGCGATGTCAGAGCTGGCCCGTGCCGTTCCGGACCCGGAAGCGGCGGGCGGCCTGCTGTCCCTGGCGGAGTTCGTGACGCGCCGCAGCATGTGAGGAGGGCCGGCCCGCCACCGAGGCGGCCTTCGCCTCTCGCAGTCCCCGGGCCTCCGGGACCGTACGGCTCCTGACTCCGCACGGTCCCGAGAGGCCCGGCCCGGCGGGCCCCGCGCATCCCCACGGCGCGCGGGACCCGCCTCTTCGCGTGCGGGCCGCGCTCAGGACTCCCGGTCATGCGGAATTTCTTCTCTCACTTACCGCGGTCACCGATCCGGTCCGGAAAACACTTGTTACCACTACGGATGAAGTACTACAATTGGAGTTATTCTATTCGGACCACGGAAAGAGACCGGTTTGCGCAAGCTCACCTACTACGTCGCCTGCTCCATCGACGGCTTCATCGGAGACCCGCAGGGCGACGCGTCGTCGATGTTCGCCTTCCTCGACGAGGAGTTCCTCGCCTACCTCGCCTCCACCTATCCGGACACCATCGCCGTCCAGGGCCGTGAGCAGATGGGCCTCCAGGGTGCCGAGAACCCGAACTTCGACAGCGTGATCCAGGGCCGGGCCAGCTACCAGCTCGCCCTCGACACGGGCATCACCAGCCCCTACGGCCACCTGCGCGAGTTCGTCGCTTCCCGCACCCTCGGCCCCTCACCCGACCCGAACGTCGAGATCATCGACGCGGACCTGGTCGCCCGGGTGCGCCGGCTCAAGGCCGAGGACGGCGAGCTGGGCATCTGGCTCTGCGGCGGCTCACGTATCGCGGGGGCACTGCTCGACGAGATCGACGAACTCGTCATCAAGACCTACCCGCAGGTCTACGGCTCCGGCACGCCGATGTTCGGCGCCGACTTCTCCGTGACCGACTTCAGCCTGGAGTCCGTGCGCACCTTCTCCAACGGAGTCCTCGTCCGCAGATACGCGCGGAAGCGATGATCGGCCTACCCTGAGGACATGGACAGGGAAAAGCACGTCTGTCCCGACTGCGGGCAGACCGTGGACACGGTGATCCGGCGCCACAAGACGCTGGGCGCATGGGTACCGCGCTGGGTGGCGGGCCCGTGCCACAACCCCGACTGCGAGTCGTTCCTCGAACCCGGCGCCGCACGGCACGGCCACTCCGAGCCCGTCGAACAGCACGGCCGCCCCGAGTCCGCGGAACACGCCGACCAGTCCGGCACCCCCGCCGCGCCCGCCTCCTGACGCCTGTCCGGCAGGGCGTTCCCCGGTGGTCCACCGGGGAGGGACGGGGGACCCCGGCGACCGTGGGAGCCCGTGGCGCCTATCCGCGCGGCAGCCCGCCCGTCTCCGCGTCGCGGCCGGTCAGGCAGTACAGGCCGCCCGCCGGGTCGCGCAGCACCGTCCAGTGGGGGTGGCCGGCGACGAACCGCGCGCCCAGTTGCTCGTGCCGGGCCCGCACCGTCTCGATGTCCTGACCGCACGCGAGGTCGAGGTGGGCGGAGACGGGCCGCTCCTCACCGAGGAGCTGGAGCAGGATCCGCACGGGCAGTCCGGGCGGCGGCGCCACCACGTGGAACTCCGGCAGTGAGCCCGGCCGGGACGTCCAGTCGGGCAGGAGACCGCTCCAGAAGGCGACTTCGGCGTCGTACGCGGACGGCGGGATGTCGATGCTGACCTGGTCCGGGCGGCCGGCGGCCACCACGGGCGGGCGTACGGACTCGCCGTGCCAGGGGACCGCGCAGAACAACTGGCCTGCGGGGGAGCGCAGTACGGCCCAGTCGTCGTGGGCGGCGACCGTGCGCGCGCCCGCGTCCAGCGCCGCCGTGACGAAGGCCTCCACGTCCTCGACGCAGAAGTCGAGATGTGCCCCGCCCGCCCCGTCACCGACCGCCTGCGCCTTCACACAGGCATCGGCCCCCTCCGGCAGGAGGGTGACGAACTCGCCCTTGTCCCCACGGGGCTCGGACGGGACAGTGCCGGTGACGGCGGTCCAGAACGCGCAGGCCCGCTCGAAGCGCTCGGCGGGTCGGTCGAGGAAGGCGTACGTCCAGCGGACGCGGGTGCGGGAGCTCATGCGGCGATCGTAGGCCGGTGCGCGCGGGGGACCGCCCCGGTTTCCGGGCACCCGCGAGGACGCGCGGTCATCCGCCCGGGCATGCCGGAGGGGCCCGGTCGTGTGCCGACCGAGCCCCTCCGGGAAGTCCCTCGTCCCGCGGTGGTGCACCGACCGCCGGTGTGGGAGCGGCCTGGTGTCAGGCCTTCTTCGTCTCCCAGAAGATCCTGTCGATCTCGGCGATGAGTTCCAGCGCCTTCTCGCCCGTCTTCGGGTCGGTCGACGCCTTCGCGGCCGACAGGGCCTTGAGGGTGTCGTTGACCAGCTGGTGCAGCTGGGGGTACTTCTCGAAGTGCGGGGGCTTGAAGTAGTCGCTCCACAGCACGGATACGTGGTGCTTCGCGAGCTCGGCGCGCTGCTCCTTGATGACGGTGGCGCGCGTCTGGAAGTGCGGGTCGTCGTTGGCGGCCATCTTCTCCTGCACGGCCTTCACCGACTCCGCCTCGATGCGGGCCTGGGCCGGGTCGTACACACCGCAGGGCAGGTCGCAGTGCGCGCTGACCGTGACCTTGGGGGCAAACAGGCGGGAAAGCATGGAGCGTTCCTTCCTCGTGATCGTCTTCTCAGGTGGGACATTACTCCCTGAGGGAGCGGTTTTCGCGAGTGCCCCCATGGGCTTAGGACAAAAGTCCGGGGTCAGACTGAGACTGGTGGAGGAACGGACCAGGGAGGTGCCGGCGATGCCGGAGCCGTCGCAGGACGCCGAGCGCGGGAGGGCCGCCGCGCCGTTCGGGCTGGCCGAGGTGACCGGCCCGTCCATGGTTCCCACGCTGCACCACGGCGATCAGCTGGTGGTGCGGTACGGGGCCCGGGTGAGGCCGGGGGACGTGATCGTGCTGCGGCACCCCTTCCAGCAGGACCTGCTCGTCGTCAAGCGGGCCGTGGAGCGCCGCGACGGCGGCTGGTGGGTGCTCGGGGACAACGCCTTCGCCGGCGGTGACAGCACCGACTACGGCACCGTGCCCGACGAGCTGATCCTCGGGAAGGTGCGGTTCCGCTACCGGCCCCGGAAGGCGGATCAGCGTTCGCCGCTGGCGACGCTGCGCTGGGCGCTGTCCGCGGCCAGGCCCGTGCTCGCCGACCGGTCGGCCTCCAGGCGCTTGCGGGCGCGGTAGGCGGCCACGTTGGCGCGGGTCGCGCAGCGGTCGGAACAGTAGCGTCGGGAGCGGTTCGTGGAGGTGTCCAGGTAGGCGTTGCGGCACGGGCTCGCCTCGCACAGGCCCAGCCGGTCGACGCCGTACTCCGTCAGGTGGAAGGCCAGGCCCATCGCGGCGATGGCCGCGAAGCCGGCGGTCGCGTTCGACGGGTGGTCGGCGAGATGCATGTGCCACAGCGGGCGGTCGTCGTCGTCGCGGTGGTCGTGCCCGGAGATCTGCGGGCTGACCGGGAACTCCAGCAGGAGGGAGTTCAGCAGGTCGACGGCGAGGGTCTCGTCACCGCGGTCGGCCGCCTCGAAGACCGCGCGCAGCCGGGCCCGGACCGAGCGGAACCGGGTGACGTCCGCGTCGGTGGCGCGGCGGGCCGCCGACGCGTTGCCGCCGAACAGGCCGCGGACGGCCTCGACCGAGGTCAGCGAGTCCTTGCCCCGGGCCGGTTCCTCGCTGTTGACGAGGCGGACGGCGTAGTCCGAGTAATAGGCCAGTTCCACGTGAAGTCCTTACGGCTGGGCTCTGTGGTCGTCGGTGCGGTCGGGTAACGGCTGACTGCGCTCCCAGGGTATTACGCGGACGACGCCGGAACGGGCTTCCGGCTCCACGGCCACTCGTTCTCGGGCACCCCGCCGCCGGCGCCGACGTGACGCGAGGGGCGGTACGGGGAAAGATCCCCGTACCGCCCCTCGGTCGTGCGTCGCGTCCGGTCAGAGGACCTTGGACAGGAACGCCTGGGTCCGCTCGTGCTGCGGGTTGGTCAGGACCTCGCGCGGGTCGCCGGACTCGACCACCACACCGCCGTCCATGAAGACCAGGCTGTCGCCGACCTCGCGGGCGAAGCCCATCTCGTGCGTGACGACGACCATCGTCATGCCGGACTCCGCCAGGTCGCGCATGACGTCCAGGACGTCGCCGACCAGCTCCGGGTCCAGCGCCGAGGTCGGCTCGTCGAACAGCATCAGCTTCGGGTCCATGGCCAGGGCGCGGGCGATGGCCACGCGCTGCTGCTGACCGCCGGAGAGCTGCGAGGGGTAGTTGCCGGCCTTGTCGCCGAGGCCGACCCGCTCCAGCAGCTGCATGGCGCGCTCCCTGGCCTGGCCCCTGTTCTGGCGCTTGACCTGGACCGGGGCCTCCATGACGTTCTCGACCGCGGTCATGTGCGGGAAGAGGTTGAACCGCTGGAACACCATGCCGATGTCCCGGCGCTTCAGCGCGACCTCGCTGTCCTTCAGCTCGTACAGCTTGTCGCCCTTCTGGCGGTAGCCGACCAGCTCGCCGTCGACGTACAGGCGTCCGGCGTTGACCTTCTCCAGGTGATTGATGCACCGCAGGAAGGTCGACTTGCCGGAGCCGGACGGGCCGATCAGGCAGAACACTTCACCGGAGTTCACCTGGAGGTCGATGCCCTTGAGGACCTCGACGGGGCCGAAGGACTTGTGGACGCCCTCGGCTTTCACCATGGGGTGGGAAGGCTGCGTCATGCCGGGACTCCCTTCGAGCGGCGCGTCGGCAGGACGGCGGCCCGGACGCGCTGGAGCGGCGTCGGCGGCAGGCTGCGGCTCGAACCACGGGCGTAGTACCGCTCGACGTAGTACTGCCCGACGCTCAGGATCGAGGTCATGATCAGGTACCAGGCGGCGGCGAGGAAGTACATCTCCACCGTGGAGCCGGCGTTCTGACCGATGTCCTGGGCCTCCTTGAAGAGGTCGGCGAACTGCACCGCCGAGACGAGCGAGGTCGTCTTCAGCATGTTGATGACCTCGTTGCCCGTCGGCGGCACGATCACCCGCATCGCCTGCGGGATGACGATCCGGCGGAGCGTCTTGGTGTGGCTCATGCCGAGCGCCTGCGACGCCTCGGTCTGTCCTTCGTCGACCGAGAGCAGGCCGGCGCGGCAGATCTCGGCCATGTAGGCGGCCTCGTTGAGGCCCAGGCCGAGGAGCGCCGTCAGCAGCGGCGTCATGAACGACGACCAGTAGTCCTTGTAGATCGGACCCAGGTTGATGTACTCGAATACCAGGCCCAGGTTGAACCAGACGAACAGCTGGACCAGGACCGGGGTGCCGCGGAAGAACCAGATGTAGAACCAGGCGACCGACGAGGTCACGGGGTTCTTCGACAGGCGCATCACGGCGAGCAGGATGCCGCCGACGATGCCGATCACCATGGACAGCACGGTGAGCAGCAGGGTGTTCCAGACGCCGTGCAGGATGCGGTCGTCGAAGAAGTAGTCGGGGATCGCGCCCCAGTTGATGTTGCCCTGCGCGAAGGCGTAGACGACCGAGCCGAGCAGGGCCAGCGCGACGACCGCCGAAACGTACCGCCCCGGGTGCCGGACCGGGATGGCCTTGATGGCCTCCGGCCCGGCGGGGGGCGTCGCGTCGGGACCGTCCGTCTTGTTGACGTCAACAGTCACGGGTGGAGCCTTTCAGAGCCGAGTCGAACGGTGTCGGTTCAGGAACCGCCGTTGATCTTGGACTCGGTGACCGCGCCGTCCGCGACACCCCACTTCTCGACGATCTTCTTGTACTCGCCGTTGTCGACGATCGCCTGGACGGCCGCCTGGAGCGCGTCACGCAGCTCGGTGTTGTCCTTGGCGACGGCGATGCCGTACGGGCCGGCCTCGACCTGGTCGCCGACGATCTCGAAGTACTTGCCGCCCCCGGCGTTCTTCACGGAGTAGGCGGCGATGGGGAAGTCCGCGGAGACGACGTCGGCACCCTTGGAACGCATCCGGGTCTCGGCCTCGGGGTTGGTCGCGAAGTCCTCGATCTTGAGGGCCGCCTTGCCGTCCTTCTTGCACTTCTCCGCCTGGTCCTTGGCGAGGTCGTGGGAGAAGGTGTTGCGCTGCACGGCCATCGTCTTCCCGCACAGGTCGTCCCAGGTCTTGATGCCCTGGCTGTCGCCCTTGTTGGTGTAGAGGGAGACGCCCGCGGTGAAGTAGTCGACGAAGTCGACGCCCGCGCCGACCTTCTTGCCGGTGTCGGAGTCGACGCCTTCCTGGCGGTCCTTGGTGTCGGTCATGGCCGACATGGCGATGTCGTAGCGCTTGGACGCGAGGCCACCGATGAGGGTGTCGAACGTGGCGTTCTGGAACTCGAACTTCACGCCGAGCTGCTCGCCCATGGCGGCCGCGATGTCGGGGTCGATACCGGCTACCTTGCCGGAGCTGTCCTTGAACTCGACCGGCGCGTACGCGATGTCGGAACCGACCTTGATGACGCCCTTGTCACGGATGGCCTGGGGCAGCTTGCCGGCCAGCGGGGCCGTGCCGGCCGAGGCGGTGTCGCCGCTTCCGGAGCCGTTGTCCTTGGTCTGGTCACCGCACGCGGTGAGCAGCAGGGCGCCCGTGACCGCGAGGGTTCCGACCGCGGCGAGCCGGGTGCGCGCGGCGGTGGTACAGCGGATGGAGCGTGCGGTCATGGTGAGTGCCTCCGGCGGATGGATGGAGATGCCGATGGGTCGACGAGAACACACACCTTCGGGTGTCGCGACCTCGTGTGATGACGGCATCTTGCCATTCGGACTACGCCATTCAGGGGGCCAGCCATGTCAAAATCGGATAACGGGCGACACCCGAATCCGACCAGTCCGGTACATCACGACCTGACCAGGCCGGACCATCTGCGGGTATCCCCGCTTTCGGCCGGAAGATCTTCGGCCCATCTCGCCATGTGGACGAACACGCTCCGTCGAGAGCCGGGAAGTCACTTCCTGTCAAGGGTTTGGCCGAGACTTGTCCGCGCTTCACGCATGAGTCATGTCACTGGGATATGACGGTGCAGGTGAGGAGGCGGAGTCCTGCCGGCAGCGGCATGTGACCTTGCACCGAATGGACTCGTCGTCGGTGGTGTCCGTCCGGTAAGAAGGTTCTTTACACCCCTCATCCGGGGCTCAGGGCGCGTGTGCGGCGCGCCCGACGCGCAGTGCCCGTACGTATCACCGCTGGGTCCTGCGCGGTGCCCGCCCACTTCTCAACCAGGAGTGGCCACCCTCATCCATGAAGACCTAAGGGGTAAGACACAGTGGCAGCGGAGATCGTCAATCCTCGCAGCGAGAGCGAAACGGACCATACGGGCCAGGAGGGCGGTGCGGAGCCTCTCGACTCGTTCGACCCGGCGTTCGCACTGCACCGGGGCGGAAAGATGGCCGTGCAGGCCACCGTTCCGATCCGCGACAAGGAGGACCTGTCCCTCGCCTACACGCCCGGCGTCGCGCGGGTGTGCACCGCGATCGCGGAACAGCCGGACCTGGTGAACGACTACACGTGGAAGTCGTCCGTCGTCGCCGTCGTGACCGACGGCACGGCCGTGCTCGGCCTCGGGGACATCGGGCCGGAGGCCTCCCTTCCGGTGATGGAAGGCAAGGCCATCCTCTTCAAGCAGTTCGGCGGGGTCGACGCGGTGCCGATCGCGCTCGCCTGCACGGGCGTGGACGAGATCGTCGAGACCGTGGTGCGCCTCGCGCCCTCGTTCGGCGGAGTGAACCTGGAGGACATCTCGGCACCGCGGTGCTTCGAGATCGAGCGCCGGCTCCAGGAGCGGCTCGACATCCCGGTCTTCCACGACGACCAGCACGGTACGGCGGTCGTGACGCTGGCGGCGCTGCGGAACGCGGCCCGGCTGAGCGGACGCTCCATCGCGGACCTGCGGGCCGTCATCTCGGGCGCCGGTGCGGCCGGTGTCGCCATCGCCCGGATGCTGGTCGAGGCCGGCATCGGAGACGTCGCGGTCGCCGACCGCAAGGGCGTCGTCTCGGCGGACCGCGAGGACCTGACCGACGTCAAGCGCGAGCTGGCCGGGTTCACCAACAAGGCCGGCATCACCGGTTCCCTCGGGGACGCGCTGTCCGGCGCGGACGTCTTCATCGGCGTCTCCGGCGGTACGGTCCCGGAGGACGCGGTCGCCTCGATGGCGAAGGGCGCCTTCGTGTTCGCGATGGCCAACCCCAACCCGGAGATCCACCCCGAGGTCGCCCACAAGTACGCGGCGGTCGTCGCGACCGGGCGGTCGGACTTCCCGAACCAGATCAACAACGTGCTGGCGTTCCCGGGGATCTTCGCCGGCGCCCTCCAGGTGCGGGCGTCCCGGATCACCGAGGGCATGAAGATCGCGGCGGCCGAGGCGCTGGCGGGTGTCGTGGGCGACGATCTCGCGGCGGACTACGTCATTCCCTCGCCGTTCGACGAGCGGGTCGCCCCAGCGGTCACCGCGGCGGTCGCCGCGGCCGCCCGTGCCGAAGGGGTCGCCCGCCGCTGACGTACGGCTGAGACGGTCCCGCCCGTTCTTCGGGCGGGGCCGTTTTTTACCCGTCCGGGCGCCCGATCGGGTGGATCGAGGAGGGAGCCTCGCCCCCGGTGACGGCGGTGACGGCGGTGACGGCGGTGACGGCGGTGACGGCGGTGACGGCGGTGACGGCGGTCGTGCGGCGGCCGCGGGTCACGAGGGCCGGTCGCGCGTCCCCCCGCCCCTCCGGGGGCGTCCGCTCACGTCCGTGGGCCGGTCGCGCAAGAGGGCGTGTCTCACAGTGCCCCCCGGTTTCGCCGGGAGCCGCGGGACCCTATCGTCGGGGGCATGTTCGCCGTCTACGCCGCTCGAATCGACCGCGACCAGCCGCTTTCCGGACTGGAGTTGGGGGAGCGACCGGCCCCCGACACCCGCCCCGGCTGGAGCACCGTCACCGTCCGGGCCGCCTCCCTCAACCATCACGACCTCTGGTCCCTGCGGGGCGTCGGCCTCCCGGAGGACAAGCTGCCGATGATCCTCGGCTGCGACGCCGCCGGCGTCGACGAGGACGGCAACGAGGTCGTGCTGCACTCCGTCATCGGCCAGACCGGCCACGGGGTCGGCCCCCGGGAGCCCCGGTCCATCCTCACCGAGCACTACCAGGGCACCTTCGCCGAGCGGGTCGCCGTGCCGACCTGGAACATCCTGCCCAAGCCGAAGGAGCTGTCCTTCGAGGAGGCCGCCTGTCTGCCCACCGCCTGGCTGACGGCCTACCGCATGCTGTTCACCAACGCGGGGGTGCGGCCCGGTGACTCGGTGCTCGTGCAGGGCGCCGGGGGCGGAGTGGCCACGGCCGCGATCGTGCTCGGCAAGGCGGCCGGACTGCGGGTCTTCGCGACCAGCCGGGACGAGGCCAAGCGGAAGCGGGCCCTGGAACTGGGGGCCGTCGAGGCCGTCGAGCCGGGGGCGCGGCTGCCTCAGCGCGTGGACGCCGTCATCGAGACCGTCGGCGCCGCCACCTGGTCCCACTCGGTGAAGTCGCTGCGGCCCGGCGGCACCCTCGTCATCTCCGGAGCGACCAGCGGCGACCGCCCCTCCCATGCCGAACTGACCCGGATCTTCTTCCTGGAACTGAAGGTGGTCGGCTCCACGATGGGCACGAAGGACGAACTGGAGGACCTGCTCGCCTTCTGCGCCGCGACCGGCGTCCGGCCCGTCATCGACGAGGTGCTCCCCCTGGACCGGGCCCGGGAGGGTTTCGAACGGCTCGCGTCCGGCGACCAGTTCGGCAAGATCGTCCTCACCAACTCCTGACGGCTCCCCGCACTCCTGGCAGTTCCTCGCGCTCCTGACGGCGGGTCCGGATTCCGGGCCCGCCTTTCGCGCATCCCGCGTGTCAACTTGGGTTGACGTGTGGACGGATGTCAACGTAAGTTGACGGCATGACCGAAGCAACGGATCTCGCCGAGCGCGCGGGCGACCGTGATCCACGGGTCGGGCTGCGCGCCGTCGCCGCGCTGCGCCGGCTGCTGGAGCGGTTGGAGGCGGTGCAGGTGCGCAGTGCGCGCCATCAGGGGTGGTCGTGGCAGGAGATCGCCGTGGAACTCGGGGTCAGCAGGCAGGCCGTGCACAAGAAGTACGGGAGGCAGTGATGTTCGAGCGGTTCACGAAGGACGCGCGGGAGGTGGTGCGCGGCGCGGTCGCGCTCTGCGGGAACGCCGGCGGGGGGACCGTGGGCCCCGAGCATCTGCTCCTTGCCCTGCTGGACCGTGAGGCGAGCCGCGGCTCCTTCGCGCTGACCGCCCTCGGTCTTCCGGCGGAGGGCCGAGGACCGGTCCGTGAGGCGCTGGACGAGGCGCGCCGACGCGCGGGCCTCTCCCGAGCGGACGCCGACGCCCTCGCCGACCTCGGCATCGACGTGTCGGAGATCGTCTCCCGGGTCGAGGAGGTGCACGGGGTCGGAGCGATGTCCGGGGACCGGCGGGACGCGGGACGGCGTACCGGACGTCCCGGCTTCGGGCGGGAGGCCAAGGGCGTCCTGGAGGAGTCCCTGCGCATCGCCCTGGCCCACCGCGACCGGCACATCGGCGACGAGCACCTCCTGCTCGCCCTGACCGCCCGCCCCGGACCGCCCGCCGAGGTCCTCGCCGACCACGGCGTCACCCACACCTCCCTGACCCGGGTCCTGTACGCCGGGGGAGAGGCCCGGGCCGGCTGAGGCCATGGGGTGCGGGAGGGGGAACGGCGGGCCGTGGGTGGTTGGTGGTGGGCGGCGCCCGGTGACCGACGTGCCGGGCGCCCGTGCTCAGCCGGGGTGCCGGGTGCCCGCGCTCACTCCTTGCCCGTCCGCAGCATCGCCCCGATGTGGGCCGCCGCCGTCGACAGATGACGACGGGCCTCGCGGAGCTGGTCGGCGGTGACGCCGTGGTCGCGGGCCGCGTCGCGGATGTCGTCGCGGAAGCGGTCCAGGAGCCGGTCCAGGTCACGGGCCGGGTCGTCGCCGGGTGCCTCGTGGGCCCAGGACGGCTCGAAGCCGGCCGGGAAGTCCGCGGGGGTCTCGGTGTAGACCGGGCCCTCGGCCGCGGCCCCCGCACCTCCCGCCGACTCCTCCGGTCCCGCAGCGGTCTTCGGCCCCTCGGCCTTTTCGGCTCGCTCCGGGCTCTCGGCGCCGCCCCGGCCGAAGCCGAAGTCCTTCCCGAACTCCTTCCCGAACTCGCCGAACTCCTTGGCCAGTTCGGCCAGCCCCTCGCGGACACCCGTCGGCCAGTCGCCCCGCGCGAAGTGGTCCTGGACCTGATCCTGGACCCGTCGCGCTATGCGCTGGACCTCCTCCTGGGCCTGGGCCACGGCCCGGTCCTGGGCCTCCTTGGCCTGGCGGCGGGCCCGCTGGGCCTCCTCGCGGGCCCGTCGGCTCTCGTCCTTGGCCCGGCGGGCCTGCTCCTTCCACTCCTGCTTGGCGCGCCGCATCTCCTCCTTGGCGACCCGCCACGATTCCCTGTCGCCGTACTCCCCGTACTCCCCGGTGCCGGACCCGGTGCCCGCCCCGGTGCCCTGGCGGGCCTCGGAGGCCGCCGCCCGCATCTCACGCCGCAGCTCGCCCGCCGCTCCGCGCACGTCGGCCCTGATCTCCGCGGCCAGTTCCGCGACCGACTCGCGGATCTCCAGCTCCAGGTCGGCGAGTTCACCGCTGCGGTCGGCCAGCTCGGCCCGGCCCGCGTCGGTGATGGCGTACACCTTGCGGCCGCCCTCGCTGGTGTGGGTGACCAGGCCCTCGGCCTCCAGCTTCGCCAGCCGGGGGTACACGGTGCCCGCCGACGGCGCGTACAGCCCCTGGAAGCGTTCCTCCAGGAGGCGGATCACCTCGTAGCCGTGGCGCGGAGCCTCGTCCAGGAGCTTGAGCAGGTAGAGGCGGAGGCGGCCGTGGGCGAAGACGGGAGGCATGTCAGAGCACCTTCTTGTCGGTCGTGCTGTCGTCCGGGCCGGACGCTGAACCGTCCCCGGACGGGGGACAGTCTCCCGGACCGGCGGACTCGCCGTCGCCCGGAGCCGACCCGGCCTCCCAGGGCCCGTCCTCCACCGGAGGCCGCCGCAGCAGGGCGATCGAGCCGGAGACCGTCGTGGCCTTGAGGCGGCCGCTGCCCGTGCCGAGACGGCCGGTGATCCGCTTGGCACCCCACCGGCCGCTCACCCGGAGGTCCTCGAAGGCGTTGGAGACCGAGCCGCTCGCGGTGTTCGCCTCCACCTGCGCGTCCGCCGGGTGGGGCAGCCGTATGGCGATCTCGCCCGAGACGCTGGTCAGGCTGATGTCGGTGGGGCGGCCCGCCGGGTCGAGGTCGACGATCATCGAGCCGCTCACGGAGTCGGCCTTCACGGAAGAGCCCGCCTCGACGACGGTCAGGTCCCCGGAGACGGAGTTGAAGCGCAGGTCGCCGGTGAGGGCCTGCGCCTCCACGTTCCCCGAGACGGTGTCCGTGCGGACCGGCCCCGCCAGGCCGACGAGGGTCGTGTCGCCGGAGACGCCCTTCACCTCGGCGCGGCCGTCGATGCCGGAGACCACCGCGCCGGCGCTCACCACGCCCACCTCCACCCGGGTGCCGGCCGGGACGGCGAGCGAGACGACGGCACTGCGCCGCCAGCCCTTGCGGTCGAGCCATGTGAGGAAGCCCTTCCAGGGCAGGTCCTCGTACGCCACCGTCAGCGCTCCGTCCCGGTGGGTCACGACGAGAGGGGGCCCCTCGATGTGGGAGACCTCCAGGCGGGCGGAACCCTCGTCGGTGCCCACCACGTTGACCGTTCCGTCGACGATGCGGACGTGCAGCTCACTCACCGGCTCGTCGAAGAAGAGCTTCCTCGGCTCGGCGACGGACCACTCGGACATGGTGATGACCTCCTCGACGACACGACACGCCATATCGCGTCTCACGTAAAACACGATATATCGCGGACTTCGGAAGTCAAGACACTCTTTCCGGTGACCGGCCTCCCGCAGCCGTCGGGCACGCAAAAGGGGCGCCCCGCAGGGCGCCCCACACGCGACCGGCGTGCCGTCGGTGGACCTACTCGTCGTCCTCGTCGTCCAGCCGGGCCAGCCACGTGGCCAGCCGCTCCACCGGGACCTCGAAGTCCGGGTTCAGGTCGACGAACGTCCGCAGCTGCTCGGCGAGCCACTCGAAGGTGACCTCCTCCGCGCCGCGCCTCTTCTCCAGCTCTTCGATGCCACGGTCCGTGAAGTACATGAGTCAAGGATAAGCGGGCGCAAACAGCCGTACCGCACCCCGCGGGACAGCCGGCCGCACCCCGCGAAACGGCGGGGCCGCACCCCGCGAAACGGCGGGGCCGCACCCCGTGAGGAGGTGCGGCCCCGCCGCTGTCCGGTGGTCGAGGACGCCTACGCCTCGAACACCTCACGCACCAGCTGTTCCTGCTCGGCCTGGTGGCGCTTGGCCGACCCGACCGCCGGGGACGAGCCGTGCGGCCGCGAGATGCGGCGCAGGCGCTCGCCGTGCGGCACGTCCGCGCCGACGGCCAGGTCCAGGTGGTCGATCAGGTTCAGGGCGATGAACGGCCAGGCGCCCTGGTTGGCCGGCTCCTCCTGGGCCCACAGGTACTTCTCGGCGTTCGGGTACTTGGCGATCTCCGCCTGGAGCTCGGCACCCGGCAGCGGGTACAGGCGCTCGATGCGGATGATCGCGGTGTCCGTGATGCCGCGCTTCTGACGCTCGGCGTCCAGGTCGTAGTAGACCTTGCCGGCGCAGAAGACGACCTTCCTGACGGCGGCCGGGTCCACCGAGGCGTCGCCGATGACCGGGCGGAACTGGCCCGTCGTGAACTCCTCCGCCTTCGACGCGGCGGCCTTGAGGCGCAGCATCGACTTCGGGGTGAAGACGACCAGCGGCTTGTGGTGCGGGTTGTGCACCTGCCACCGCAGGAGGTGGAAGTAGTTCGACGGCAGGGTCGGCATGGCGACCGTCATGTTGTTCTGGGCGCACATCTGGAGGAAGCGCTCCGGGCGGGCGGACGAGTGGTCCGGGCCCTGCCCCTCGTAGCCGTGCGGCAGGAGCAGGGTGACGCCGGACGTCTGGCCCCACTTCTGCTCCGCCGACGAGATGAACTCGTCCACGACCGTCTGGGCGCCGTTGACGAAGTCGCCGAACTGCGCCTCCCACAGCACGAGCGCGTCGGGGCGGGCCAGCGAGTAGCCGTACTCGAAGCCCATCGCCGCGTACTCGGACAGCAGGGAGTTGTAGACGTTCAGGCGCGCCTGCTCGTCCGAGAGGTACATCAGCGGCGTGAACTCCTCGCCGGTCTCCCGGTCGATGATCACGGCGTGCCGCTGGCCGAACGTGCCGCGCTGGGAGTCCTGGCCGGCCAGGCGGACCGGGACGCCCTCCAGGAGGAGGGAGCCGACGGCCAGCGTCTCGCCCATGCCCCAGTCGATCGTGCCGTCCTCGACCATCGCGGCCCGGCGCTGGAGCTGCGGCAGCAGACGCGGGTGCGCGGTGATGTGGTCGGGGATGTTGACCTGGGACTCGGCGATGCGCTTGACGACCTCCGCCGAGATCGCGGTGTTCACCGCGACCGGGAAGCCGTCCTGCGGGTCGGGGGAGCTGCCGGGGACGGGCTGCGCGGTGGCCTCGCGGACCTCCGTGAAGACCTTCTCCAGCTGGCCCTGGTAGTCCTGCAGCGCCTGCTCGGCCTCTTCCAGGGTGATGTCGCCGCGACCGATGAGGGACTCGGTGTACAGCTTGCGCACCGAGCGCTTCTTGTCGATCAGGTCGTACATCAGCGGCTGGGTGAAGGCCGGGTTGTCCGACTCGTTGTGACCGCGGCGGCGGTAGCAGATGAGGTCGATCACCACGTCCTTGTTGAAGGCCTGGCGGAACTCGAAGGCGAGCCGCGCGACGCGGACCACGGCCTCCGGGTCGTCGCCGTTCACGTGGAAGATCGGGGCCTCGATCATGCGGGCCACGTCCGTCGCGTACATGGAGGAACGCGAGGACTCGGGGGCCGCGGTGAAGCCGACCTGGTTGTTGATGACGATGTGGACCGTGCCGCCGGTGCGGTAGCCGCGCAGCTGCGACATGTTCAGGGTCTCGGCCACCACGCCCTGGCCGGCGAAGGCCGCGTCACCGTGCAGGGCCACCGGCAGGACGGTGAAGTCCGTGCCGCCCTTGTTGACGATGTCCTGCTTGGCGCGCGCGACGCCCTCCAGGACCGGGTCCACCGCCTCCAGGTGCGAGGGGTTGGCGACCAGCGAGACCTTGATCTGCTCGCCGTCCAGGCCCGTGAAGGTGCCCTCGGCGCCCAGGTGGTACTTCACGTCGCCGGAGCCGTGCATCGACTTCGGGTCGAGGTTGCCCTCGAACTCGCGGAAGATCTGGGCGTACGACTTGCCGACGATGTTCGCCAGCACGTTCAGCCGGCCGCGGTGGGCCATGCCGATGACGACCTCGTCGAGGCGCGACTCGGCGGCCGAGTCGAGCACCGCGTCGAGCAGCGGGATGACGGACTCGCCGCCCTCCAGGGAGAAGCGCTTCTGGCCGACGTACTTCGTCTGCAGGAAGGTCTCGAAGGCCTCCGCCGCGTTCAGGCGGCGCAGGATGCGCAGCTGCTCCTCGCGCTCCGGCTTGGTGTGCGAGCGCTCGATGCGGTCCTGGATCCACCTGCGCTGCTTGGGGTCCTGGATGTGCATGAACTCGACGCCGGTGGTGCGGCAGTACGAGTCGCGCAGCACGCCGAGGATGTCGCGCAGCTTCATGAGGGACTTGCCCGCGAAGCCGCCGACGGCGAACTCGCGCTCCAGGTCCCACAGGGTGAGCCCGTGCTCGGTGATGTCGAGGTCGGGGTGCTTGCGCTGGCGGTACTCCAGCGGGTCGGTGTCGGCCATGACGTGGCCGCGGACCCGGTAGGAGTGGATCAGCTCGAAGACGCGGGCGGCCTTGGTGACGTCGTCGTCGTGGCTGGCGTCGATGTCCTTGAGCCAGCGGACCGGCTCGTAGGGGATGCGCAGCGCCTCGAAAATGTCGTCGTAGAAGCCCTGCTCGCCGAGGAGGAGGTTCGCGACGATCCGCAGGAACTCGCCGGACGCGGCGCCCTGGATGACCCGGTGGTCGTAGGTCGACGTGAGCGTCATGACCTTCGAGATGCCGAGCTTGTTCAGGGTGTCCTGGCTGGTGCCCTGGAACTCCGCCGGGTAGTCCATGGAGCCGACGCCCATGATGACCGACTGGCCGGGCATCAGGCGCGGGACGGAGTGGACGGTGCCGAGGCCGCCGGGGTTGGTCAGGGAGACCGTGACGCCGGTGAAGTCGTCCATCGTCAGCTTGCCGTCGCGGGCGCGGCGGACGATGTCCTCGTAGGCCTGCCAGAACTCGAAGAAGTTCAGCGTCTCGGCCTTCTTGATGCCGGCGACGACGAGCTGGCGGTCGCCGTTGGGCTTCACCAGGTCGATGGCGAGACCGAAGTTGACGTGCGGCGGCTTGACGAGGGTGGGCTTCCCGTCCTTCTCCGCGTAGTGCCAGTTCATCGACGGCATGGCTTTGATGGCCTGCACCATCGCGAAGCCGATCAGGTGCGTGAAGGAGATCTTCCCGCCCCGGGCGCGCTTGAGGTGGTTGTTGATGACGATGCGGTTGTCGAACAGCAGCTTCACCGGGACCGCGCGCACGGAGGTGGCCGTGGGCAGTTCCAGCGAGGCGTTCATGTTCTTGGCGACCGCGGCGGACGGGCCGCGCAGCGTCACGAACTCGGGGCCGTCGGGGGAGGCGGCGGGCGCGGCCTTGGCGGCCGGCTTCGCGGCCGGGGCCGCGGCCTTCGCGGGCGCCGGAGCCGCGGCGGCGGGCTTCGGGGCGGCCGGCGCCGGCGCGGGAGCCGGGGCGGCGGGCGCGGCCTGGGCCGGCGCAGCCGGTGCGGCGGGCGCCGCGGGCGTGGGGGAGGTCGCTGCGGCCCCCGCGGCCGCAGTGCCCGCCGGAGCCGACGGCGCGGCCGCGCCCGGCTTGTAGTCGGCGAAGAAGTCCCACCAGGCACGGTCTACCGAGTTCGGGTCCTGGAGGTACTGCTGATAGATCTCGTCGACGAGCCATTCGTTCGCTCCGAACGCGGCAGCGGGATTCTTGCCCGCATGGTCTGCGTCGGTCGAGATGCTCGATGCGTTACTGGGGGACTGTGGCGACACGGCGGCAACCGCCCTCTTCCGCTTCACAAGGTGATGGACAGCGGGAATAAAGGCTACGCCTCCCAGCGGGGGAAGGTCAGGCCGGGCCACCGCATCGTCGCGTAAGTCACATCGCAAGGGCTGTTTCGGGGGTGGAAATGGCGGGAAACAAACGCGGTTGCGTGCGGAAACGGGTGCGTTGATGCAGGTCGCGCACGCTCGGTGTGCGGACCTGGGCCGACCTGGGCCGGCGGGTTGCCTGATCACACGTGTCCGACCGCGCGAACGTCTGTGGATCTTGTGGCTCCGCCGCAGACTTTACGTCAACTTGAGACGGAGGAGTCTCCCGGAAGAGTGATAAGAATCCGGCAACCCCGCTCGGATTCGGCCACTCCGATCCGGCCGCCGTGCAGCTCGACCGCCCAGCGGGCGATCGCCAGTCCCAGTCCGGTGCCGCCGTCGCTGCCCGGACCGTGCGGACGGCGGACGGCGCCCCGGTTGAACCGCTCGAACACGCGGTGCCACTCCGAACGCGGGATGCCGGGGCCCTCGTCCAGGACCTCCAGCTCCAGCGACTCCGGCAGCGGCCCGCGCCGCGCCCTGACCGTCACCCGTCCGTGCGGCGGGCTGTGCTTGACCGCGTTGTCTATGAGGTTGGCGACGACCTGGTGAATGCGCTCCGGGTCCGCGTGCGCGGTCAGCTCCGGAGGGGTCACGTCCAGGTGCAGATGGACGTCCGTGCGCGTGTGGCTGCCGCCCGAGCCCATCGTGGCGCGCGCCGAGGCGACCATGTTGGCCTCCTTCAGCACCCCCGACAGGTACGGCCACACCTCGAAGCGCCGCTTGCGCAGCGGTACGACGCCGTTGTCCAGGCGGGACAGGTCCAGCAGGGTCTCCACCAGCCGCCCGAGCCGCTCGGTCTGTTTCAGCGCCGTGCGCATGGTCTCGGGGTCGGCCTCGGCGATCCCGTCGACCACGTTCTCCAGGACGGCGCGCAGACCCGCGATGGGGGTGCGCAGCTCGTGCGAGACGTTGGCCACCAGCTCCTTGCGCTGGCGGTCCTGCGCCTCCAGCTCGTCCGCCATGACGTTGATCGTCTGGGCCAGGTCGCCCAGCTCGTCACGGCGCTTC
This sequence comes from Streptomyces sp. NPDC051051, assembly GCF_040682975.1. Lineage (NCBI taxonomy): Bacteria > Bacillati > Actinomycetota > Actinomycetes > Kitasatosporales > Streptomycetaceae > Streptomyces > Streptomyces sp. NPDC051051. Next base: position 148,223 of record NZ_JBFBCB010000005.1, on the reverse strand, counting down.
TCGCTCACCCGGCGGGTGTAGTCGCCGTGCGAGATGGAGCGGGCCACGGTGTTCATCTCGTCCAGCGGCGAGGTGAGCGAGTGCGCCACGAACTGCGTGATCAGCAGGGTGGCGATCATCGAGAAGACCGTGATGAAGCGCAGCTCGGTCTCGGTGCGCATGGCGATCATCATCAGCCCGGTGGTGATCAGCACCGAGATGACGACCAGCGCCCCCAGCTTGGTCTTGATCGAGAACGGGCGCACACCGCCCCAGGGCTCCCCGGGGCTTCTCGGTCCGTCCGGCCCGCGGCTCATGGCGTCGGGGTCTCCAGCGCGTAGCCCACGCCGTGCACCGTGCGGATCCGCTCGGCCCCGATCTTCCGCCGCAGCGCCTTGATGTGGCTGTCGACGGTGCGGGTGCCCGAGGCGTCCGCCCAGTCCCACACCTCCGCCAGGAGCTGCTCACGGGAGAGCACCGCGCGCGGGGTGTTCGCCAGGCACACCAGCAGGTCGAACTCGGTGGGCGTGAGATGCACGTCCTCCGAGCGCACCCGGACCCGGCGCTGCGCGTGGTCGATCTCCAGCTCGCCGAGCCGCAGTATCCCGCTGCGCGGCGTCGAGGCCGCGACCGCGGCGCGCTCCACGCGGCGCAGCAGGACGTGCACGCGCGCGGCCAGCTCCCGCATGGAGAACGGCTTGGTCATGTAGTCGTCGGCGCCGACGCCGAGTCCGACCAGCATGTCGGTCTCGTCGTCGCGCGCGGTGAGCATCAGCACCGGCACCGGGCGGGCGGCCTGCACGCGACGGCAGACCTCCAGACCGTCGAAGCCGGGCAGCATGATGTCGAGGATCAGCAGATCGGGCTGCCAGGCCTCCGCGGTGTCGACGGCCGCCGGGCCGTCACCCGCCGTTTGCACGAGGAATCCCTCGGCGCGCAGGCGGGCCGCGATGGCGTCGACGATCGTGGGGTCGTCCTCGACCACCAGAACCCGGCGCTGTGCACCGGGTGTCGCCGTCGTCGTGCCGTTGTGCGCGGTGTGTGTCTGCTCCATCGCCCGCCCCTGAAGTGTGCTTTCCGGAATCAGTGGGGTGATTCCTTTTCTGCGCATGACTGCGGTTGACGCCTTCATCGCCTGCGTCAGGGCAGCAGCGTACGGGGAGTCACCACGGCTTTGCTATCCAGGTCGGACGGCGAGGTGCACGACGTCCGGCACGCCTCGGGCAACCGGGATCTCTTCGGTACGCACCTGTTGGAACCCGGCATTCCCCAAGGTTCCCTCGAATTTGGGAGACGGCTGGGCGGACCATACCGCGAGCACCCCACCGGGCCTCAACACCCTTGCGCAGCTTGCGAGTCCGGCCGGTGAGTACAGGCCGTCGTTGCCCTCCGTGACGGTCCAGTCGGGCCCGTTGTCGATGTCGAGGCACAGGGCGTCGAACGTGTCGGATGTCTCATTGACGTGGTCGAGGAGATCGGCTTCCACGACGGTGGTGCGCGGGTCGGCGAGGGCGGCGCGGGAGACGGTGCCCAGCGGGCCGTCGAGGTGCCAGTCGATGACGGCGCGTTCGCGCTCGACGACGGTGATCCGGCCCCAGCGGGGGTCGGCGGCGGCGTGTGCGAGCGAGAATCCGACGCCCAGGCCGCCGATCAGCACGTCCGGTGCGGGGCAGCCGTCCAGCGCGGTGAGCGCGGCGTCCATCAGGAGGCGTTCCGAGCGCCCGTCGGAGGTGTCCATCAGGAAGCAGCCGTTGGCGATGATCTGGAGCAGCTCCCCGTGGCGACGCAGGACGACCTCGCCGTAGGGGCCCTCACGACGGTCCAGGACTTCGGGGGAGTCGTAGGAGATGGGCATCGGACCATCTTGGCACCGGTCCTGACGGTCGGTTGAGGAATATCGGGCGGAGGGGCGTTCGAACGGAGGTGATCGGGGTAGGCGCGGTTGACGTCCGACCGGTGCCGCCGACGTCCGAGAGATCGCTGTGAATCGACCGGCACGTGGCTCCGGTCACAGACAGGAGCGTCCCGGAGGGCGAAGGGTACGGGGGAACGGAAGGAGCGCCTCACGGTGGAAAGCACGCCGACCGGTACGGCGGCATCGTCCGGCCCGACCGGCTCGCCGACGCCCCTCCCCGACGCCCGCGGCCTCCTGGACGGCGTCCCCCGCCAGCGGGCGGCAGCCGGCCCCGGCGGGCGCGGTCCGTCCGCGCCCCGGCCCCAGGTCCCGGTGCCCGACCGGCCCCGCCCGCGCCCGTGGCACCTGCTGCCCACCCCCGCCGGCACTCCCTTCACCTTCTTCTACGCCTTCGTCCTCGCCGTCACGTCGTACGTCGCCGCGCACGCCGACCCCGCACTCGTACGGGTCCTGCACGAGAACTCCAGCACCGATGTCGCGCACCTGCTGCGGACCCCGGTGCCGGTGCTGGTGGCCAGCGCGCTGTGGGTGGCCGGTGGGGTCGCGTCGCCGTTCGCGCTCGGCTTCCTGGTGGTCCTCACCGCGCTGGAGCGGCGCGTCGGAGGCGTCCGCACGGCCGGCGTCTTCCTGCTCGGGCACGTCCTGGCCACCCTGGCGACCGAGGTCCCCGTGGGCCTGGCCGTCCTCGTGGGCCACCTTCCGGACAGCTCGCTGCACCGCCTCGACTACGGCATCAGCTTCGGCGTCGCGGCGAGCGTCGGCGCGTGGGCCGGCCTGCTGGGCCCCTGGCCGGGCCGGCTGCTGCTCGCGGCGTCCGGCGGGATGCTCCTGAGGGACCTGCTCGCCCTCACGGACCCGCTGAGCAACTGGGGCCACCTGATCGCGCTGGGGATCGGTGTCGCGACCTGGCCGTGGGTGCGGCGCCCGGGGAGCGGTCCGCGTGAGCGGCAGGGGGCGGCGGCGGCCGGCGCCCGTGCCGCGCGCGCGTGGTGCGACTAGTCGGGGACCCCGCCGGTTCCCGTGAACTTCGCGCTGGTCAGCGGCGCTGTCACCGTCCACCCCAGTGACTCGTAGAGGGCCCGGCCGGCCGGGGTTCCCGCCAGGACGCCCGTCTTTGCGCCCTCCGCGGCCGCCTGCTCCGCCAGGAGGCGCACGACGAGACCGCCCAGGCCGCGGCGCCGGTGCCCGGGTGCGGTCTCGATCTGGTCGACCACCGCCGTGGCGCCGGTCGGGGCGACCTGGCCGCGGGCCGCGAAGGAGCCGTCGGGTGCGGTGACCAGAAGGCGGGTGACGCCGCCGCGCGTCCAGCGGCGCGCGCGGTAGCCGTCGGGCACGCGCGTGTGCCCCGTCCGGGTCGGCAGCGGCACGGTCATCAGCCAACCGGGTTCCGGATCCACCCACCAGCCCTCCCCGAGCCAGCCCCCGACCAGCGCCGGGTCCTGGAACACCTTCAGCCACACGCCGGTTCCCCGCACCCCGTCCGCGACCTCGCGCACGGTCTCCTCCCCGACGCCGTCGCCGACCGCCGCGAGGACGTGCCGCGACACGTGCGCCGGCTGTCCCACGTCCACGGTGAACCCCCACGGCTCCCGCACCGGCGGGGCCGCCCCGCGCGACACGACCCAACCGTCCACCCACGCCCGTACGACGCCGTCCACGAAATCTCCCGTAATGGTCTCTCGCGCTCTTTAGCTATTACAAAGAACTTATGTCGTCGCCCGTCGGCGACGGCAGGCGTGATCGCTGACAGCGAACGGAGGTCGGGGCGGGGAACATTCGGAGACTCACGTGCATTGAGTCGGCATAACTCAACTTGACTGCCTAAGGGGAGATCATGGCTGCTGAGTCCGCAGCGTTCACACCGCTCACCCTGCCCGTGCTGCCGCTCGACGACGAGGTCGTGCTGCCCGGGATGGTGGTTCCGCTCGACCTCAACGACAACGACGTACGCGCCGCGGTCGAGGCCGCGCAGGCCGCCGCCCGGTCCGAGCCCGGCAAGCCCAGGGTCCTCCTGGTGCCGCGCATCGACGGGTCGTACGCGAGCACCGGCGTCCTGGGCACGGTCGAGCAGGTCGGCCGGCTGGCCGACGGCGACCCGGGCGCACTGATCCGCGGCCGCGGCCGGGTGAGGATCGGCGCCGGCACCACCGGCCCCGGTGCGGCGCTGTGGGTCGAGGGGACGAGGATCGACGAGAGCGCCCCCGATCCGCTGCCCGGCCACGTCGCCGAGCTGGTCAAGGAGTACAAGGCGCTCGCCACCGCCTGGCTGCGCAAGCGCGGCGCCTGGCAGGTCGTCGACCGGGTCCAGGCCATCGACGACGTCTCCGCCCTCGCCGACAACTCCGGCTACTCGCCGTTCCTGACCACCGAGCAGAAGGTGGAGCTGCTGGAGACCGCCGACCCGGTCGCCCGGCTCAGGCTCGCCACCCGCCAGCTGCGCGACCACCTCGCCGAGCAGGACGTCGCCGAGACCATCGCCAAGGACGTCCAGGAAGGCGTCGACAAGCAGCAGCGGGAGTTCCTGCTCCGCCGCCAGCTGGAAGCCGTCCGCAAGGAACTGCGCGAGCTGAACGGCGAGCAGGAGGGCGAGGAGTCCGACGACTACCGCGCCCGCGTGGAGGCCGCCGACCTGCCCGAGAAGGTGCGTGAGGCCGCCCTCAAGGAGGTCGACAAGCTGGAGCGGTCCAGCGACCAGTCCCCCGAGGGCTCCTGGATCCGCACCTGGCTGGACACCGTCCTGGAACTGCCGTGGCACGAGCGGACGGAGGACGTCTACGACATCCGGGGCGCCAAGGCGATCCTGGACGCCGAGCACGCCGGCCTGGAGGACGTCAAGGAGCGGATCACCGAGTACCTCGCGGTGCGCAAGCGCCGCAGCGACCGGGGCCTCGGGGTCGTCGGCGGCCGGCGCGGCGGCGCCGTGCTCGCGCTCGTCGGCCCGCCCGGCGTCGGCAAGACCAGCCTCGGCGAGTCCGTGGCCCACGCCATGGGCCGCAAGTTCGTCCGCGTCGCCCTCGGCGGCGTGCGCGACGAGGCCGAGATCCGCGGCCACCGCCGTACGTACGTCGGCGCGCTGCCCGGTCGCATCGTGCGCGCGATCAAGGAGGCAGGGTCCATGAACCCGGTGGTCCTGCTCGACGAGATCGACAAGGTGGGATCGGACTTCCGCGGCGACCCGGCGGCGGCCCTGCTGGAGGTGCTGGACCCGGCGCAGAACCACACCTTCCGGGACCACTACCTGGAGGTGGAGCTGGACCTGAGCGACGTCGTCTTCCTGGCCACCGCCAACGTCCTGGAGGCCATCCCGGAGGCGCTCCTCGACCGCATGGAGCTGGTCCGCCTCGACGGCTACACCGAGGACGAGAAGGTCGTCATCGCCCGTGACCACCTGCTCCCGCGCCAGCTGGAGCGGGCCGGGCTCGCCGAGGACGAGGTGACCCTCGAGGAGGGCGCGCTGCGCAAGCTGGCCGGCGAGTACACGCGCGAGGCCGGCGTGCGCACCCTGGAGCGGTCCGTCGCCCGGCTGCTGCGCAAGGTCGCGGCCCAGCACGAACTGGGCGAGCGGGAGCTGCCGCTCACCGTCCGCGAGGAGGACCTGCGCGAGCTGATCGGCCGGCCGCACCACGTGCCCGAGTCCGCCCAGGACCCGGCCGAGCGGCGCACCGCGGTGCCGGGTGTCGCCACCGGGCTCGCGGTCACCGGGGCCGGCGGCGACGTCCTCTTCGTCGAGGCGTCCCTGGCCGACCCGGAGACGGGCGCCGCGGGTCTGACCCTGACCGGTCAGCTCGGCGACGTGATGAAGGAGTCGGCGCAGATCGCGCTGAGCTTCCTGCGCTCGCACGGCGCCGAACTGGAACTGCCGGTCGCCGACCTGAAGGACCGGGGCGTGCACATCCACTTCCCGGCGGGCGCGGTGCCCAAGGACGGCCCGAGCGCGGGCGTCACGATGACGACGGCCCTGGCGTCGCTGCTGAGCGGACGGCTCGTGCGCACCGACGTGGCGATGACCGGCGAGGTCTCCCTCACCGGCCGCGTCCTGCCCATCGGCGGGGTGAAGCAGAAGCTGCTCGCCGCGCACCGGGCGGGCGTGACGACCGTCGTCATCCCCAAGCGCAACGAGCCCGACCTGGACGACGTGCCCGCGGAGGTGCTGGACAAGCTCGACGTCCACGCCGTCACCGACGTCCGCCAGGTCCTGGAGCTGGCGCTGGCCCCGGCGACGAACGGGGCCGCGCCGGAGGTTCCGGTCGCCGCGTGACGCCGGTCCCGGCCGCGGGCCCGGCCCGCGCGGGGACCGGACGAGGGAAGGTCCGGGTTCCGTGAGGGAGGCCCGGGCCTTCACCGCGCGTGGGCCCGGCGGCCGTGCGCGGGCCCGGCCGCCGGCGGGGGCGACGAGCCGGTCCGGCGCCCGGTCGAACCGGCAGGGGCCGCCGGCCGGTGGGGGAGCGCGACGCCCGGCGCCGGCCGCCGGGAGAAGCCGCGAACGCGGAACCGGAGCGCGGAAGGGGGGTCGGAGGACGCCGAAGGTCCAGGCCTGCGAAATACTGGGAGAGCTGCGGCAACGGCGGAAACGGGCGAGAGCTTCCGGCGCGGGAAACCTGATCAGGAGTGCTGACGTGCACGAGGACGGAAACGGCGACGGACGCGGGAACGCGCCCGGGACGTCGCCGAGCGGTGCGCCCGGGACGTCGCCGGGTGACGCCCAGGATGCGTCGCCGGGTGGTGTGGACCGGGAGTTCCTCTCCCTCGAGCGGGAGCTGACGGTGCTGCTGCGCCGCGCCCGCGCCAACCAGGGCGAGATGGCCCGCGAGGTCCACCCCGACCTGGAGCCCGCCGCCTACGGCCTCCTCGTCCGGCTGGAGGAGCTGGGCCGGCAGCGCGCGACCGAGCTGGCCGCCTACATCGGCGTCGGCAAGGCCACCATGTCCCGCCAGCTGCGCGCCCTCGAACAGCTGGGGCTGGTCGCCCGCGAGCCCGACCCGGCCGACGGACGGGCCTGGCTGGTCGCCCTGACCGAGGAGGGCCGTACCCGGGTCGGCCGCGTCCGTGAGGCCCGCCGCGCGCGGTACGTCAGCCAGCTCGCCCACTGGGACCGCGGCGCTGTCGCCGAACTCGCCCGCCTGTTGCACGAGTTGAACCAGGGCATGGCCAAGTAGAGGGCCCACCGCGAGAGTTCCACGAGGGCCTGCGCGGGGGGATCAGAACTCCACGTAGACGGCCGTGGCGTCGTCATGCGCCTTGGCCCGGCCCAGGAACACCCGCTCCGTGTCCGCCCGTTCCAGCTCGCGCACCCGCTCCACCACCGCCTGCGCGCCCTGCTCGGCGACGTGGGCGAACAGGTCCGTCCAGTCGCCCTCCCGGAACGTCTCCACCCAGCGGGTGACCCCGTCGCTCAGGGCGGCCAGGGCCGCCACGCCCCCGCGCGGGACGGAACCGGTCACCGCGCGGGCGGCCACCGACGGATCCGCGGCGGCCGTGAAGAAGCCGCCCTCCCGGTTGCGGGCGCGCGCGTCGCAGATCTCCGCGCCGGCCAGCAGGGCCGGCGGCACCCGGTCGAGGCGGTCGTCGCGGACCGCCGTGACCGTGCCGTCGGGAGAGGCCAGCAGAAGGACCGCGTCGCACAGCACCAGGTAGTCGACTCGTTCCGGCGACCAGCGCGCCACGGCCACGGTTGCCTGCGGGGTGCGCGGGTGAGAAAGGTCACAGGTTCCGGCGTGTGCCTCGGCGGTACGCGCGAGGGCCCGGCGCAGCGCCTCCGTCAGGGGAACATCCGGGAGGGAAAGGGTCAGTTCGGTCAGGGCGCCGCCCAGCCGTGCGGTGAACCAGGGGACCGAATGCAGACAGCCCGAGCTGCCCGCGGGCGGCGTCACCCCGTCCAGGACGACCAGCGCACCGCCCTGTCCGGAGGCGGGAAGGCCGACACTCGCGAAGTCCTCGTTGGGCCGCCCGCGATCGCCGGGCTCCGACACAAGTTCCGTACGCATCCGGCCAGTCTGCACGACCCCTTCACGCTCTCTCCGAAAGGCCGGCGATGTCTGCCGGGCCGACGTACCCGCGCAGGTCAGACGCCTGTTTTGGGCGGTAATGAAGCACTCCGGGAAGACGTGGCGGCGAATACTGCCAAAGGCTGCCGCCCACGTCCAACCGGCCCGCCGGGCACCGCCGTCGCACACGCCGGGGGAACTTGCCCGCCAACTCCCCTCCGATGTTCACTCCTTCGGGTGGCGGGGCATGCGATGCGCGACCCCTGCCCACCGGCACTGGGAGGGTCGGGAACCGTACCGGACAGGACACGCCAGCTGACGGTGTGTCATCCGGCCCATGGGTAAACGAGTCAGGAATGCGAGCACCGGTGCAGAAGACGCGGCCTCGGCGCCCAGGCAGCAACACGGCCTCCGAGGGGGGCGCGGAGCGCACCCCCGTCGGCAAGGGCCGCCCCACCCACGTACGCAACCGGCTGATCGTCGCGGTGGCAGTCGTCGCCGCCGCCATCGCCGGAGCGGGCGCGCCCGCCGTCCTCGACGCCTCCGGGCGGTTGAAGGACTCCCAGGACCTGGTCACCCTGGCCGAGCAGACCCAGGACGCGCTCGCGCTCGCCCAGGCGCTTGCCGACGAACGCGACGAGGTCACCGTCTACGTCGCGGCCGGCCGGACCAAGTCCAAGGCACCCTCTCCCGAGGGCAGCGCCCGCGTGGACCTGCAGGTGCGCGAGCTGACCGCCGACACCGACACGCCCGCCGCGCTCCGCAAGGACCTCGACGGCATCGCGACCGTGCGCCAGGAGGCCCTCACCGGCCGCAGCACCGCGCTCCAGGCCCACCAGGCCTACTCCGAGACGATCACCGCGCTGCACGGCCTGGCCGAGCTGCTCGCCGAGCGGATGCCGCCCCGCGCGGGCTCCGGCGCGTACGCCCTCGCCGAACTGGACACCGCCGTCCAGCAGGCCGCCGCGACCCGCGGCCTGCTGCTCGCCGCACTGAACGTGCCCACGTCCACCGAGAGCGTCTACGACCCCGTCACCGGCGGGACCTCCACCGAGAAGGTCTCCTCCGACGCCGACACGGAGCGGCGCGACGCCCTGACGGCCGCCGCCCAGCAGGCCCGCCTGCGCTCCGACGCGTCCGTGGCCGCCTTCCGGGAGAACGCGCCCGAACAGGCCGTCGAGTCCTACGACTCCACGGTCACCGGCACGGACGTCGAGACCGCGGAGAAGTACCTCGCGTCCCTCACCGACCAGCCGGAACTGAGCGACGACGACCTCGGGACCAGCACCAAGAAGCTCGACGCGGCGCTCGCCGCACGCGTCGAGCTGATGCGCGGCACCGAGTCCGCCCTCTACGACCGCCGCACCAAGGACCTCGCCCAGCTGCGCGACGACGACGTCACCGCGCTGGAGATCCGCATCGCCCTGCTCGGCGCGCTGATCCTGCTGGCCGTCGGCATCGCCACCGCCATGGCCCGCAGCCTCACCCGCCCGCTGGCCGTCCTGCGCATCGGGTCCGCCCGGCTGGCCGGCGCCGAGAACCCGGCCGCCGAGGAGCCCCTCCGGTTCACCGGCCGCAACGACGAGTTCGCCCAGGTCGTCCGCTCCGTCAACGCCCTGCACGAGCACGCCGTCGCCCTCCACGAGCGCGTCACCACCCTGGAGTCCGACCGCAAGCACCTCGTCGGACAGCGCCAGCGGATGGCCGACGCCCGCGAGGAGCTGCGCGCCGAACTCGCCGACTCCGCCGCCCAGCTGGACCGGCTGCGCGGCAGCATCGGCGGCACCTTCGTCAACCTCTCGCTGCGCACGCTGGGCCTCGTCGAACGGCAGCTCGCGGTCATCGAGGGCCTGGAGGAGCGCGAGCAGGACCCCGATCGGCTGGCCACCCTCTTCAAGCTCGACCACTTCGCCACCGTCATGCGCCGGCACAGCGAGAACCTCCTGGTCCTCGCCGGCACGGAACACGTCCAGCAGCACGCCGGCCCCATCCCGCTGGTCGACGTCGTCCGCGCCGCCGTCAGCGAGATCGAGCGCTACGAGCGCGTCCGCATCTCCGCGCTGCCGCCGCACGCGCACGTGGCCGGCTTCGCCGCCGACGACCTGAGCCACCTGCTGGCCGAACTCATGGAGAACGCCACCTCGTCCTCCCCGCCGGACCTGCCCGTCGAGGTCTCCGGCTGGCTCCTGGAGAGCGGCGAGGTCATGCTCTCCGTCCAGGACGAGGGCATAGGCATGACCGAGGAGCGCCTGGCCCGCCTCAACGCCCGCCTCGCCGAGTTCGCCCCGGACTCGCCGTACGAGCAGGAGGGCGAGGAGGGCCTCGGCCTCGGCCTGTACGTCGTGGCGCGGCTCGCCCACCGGCACGGGGTGCGCGTGCAGCTGCGCGAGCAGAAGAAGGGCGGGATCGCGGCCGTCGTCGTCCTCCCGACCCCCCTGCTCGCCGCCTCGCCGGCCGCCGCGGTCCCCGCGTCGGCCCCGGGTTCCGGAACGCACGCCTTCGCCCTGCCCGGCGCCGACGCGGAGGCCAACTCCAACGTCCTGCCCGGCCGCCCGAAGTCCGGCGGCGACCCGCTGGTCGAGGCCGCCGAGCGGGCCGTACGGGCCGCGGAACCGGAGACCCCGTCCGAGACGACGATGGAACTCCTCATCCCGGCGGACGGGGATGCGGATGCGGAGGGAACGGCGGACGCGCACGCGGAAGCCGGACAGGAGACGGACACGGCGGCCACCGAACCGGCCGTCACCGAACCCGCCGCCCCCGGACCGGAAGCCGTTCCCACCCCCGAGGCCGCCCCCGAGCCGGAACCCGCGCCCGAGGCCGCCGAAGGCGCCGACGAGGCGGAGCACACCCGGACCCCCGACGCCTCGGAAGACGTCGTCACCGACAAGGGTCTCCCGAAGCGCACTCCCAAACTGACCTCACCCACCCCGGCCCCCCGCCAGCGGAGCGGGTCCGTGGACGCCGACGCTCTCCGCCGCCGTCTCGGTGGCTTCCGCCGGGGGGCGGAGGCCGGATACCGCGACGTGGAGGCGGAGATCGCCGAACAGACGGCCCGGAACAAGGTCCCGTCGTCCCAGGAAGCACACGCACACGCCGCAGAAGACACGGGGGGCACAGTCGAGGAGGCAAGCAGTTGACCGCGTCCAGTACCTTCGGACTGAGCAGTGAAGCCCGCAACCTGCACTGGCTGTTGACGAACCTCGTGGAGGAGGTGCCGGGCATCCAGTCCGTCGCCGTCGTGTCCTCCGACGGTCTGCTCCTGCTCTCCTCGGACCCGGGCCGCCACGACGCGGCGCGCGAGTCCCTGGGAGCCAAGCCCGCCGGCCCGCGCGGTTCCGCCGCCGACCTGGCCACCATCGTCTCCGGCATCGGCAGCCTCACCATCGGCGCCGCCAAGCTCATCGGGTTCGGCGGGGTCAAGCACACGATGATCGCCATGGACGAGGGCAGCCTCTTCGTGATGTCGATCAGCGACGGCTCGCTGCTCGGCGTGCACGGCTCCGCCGACTGCGACATGAACGTGGTGGCTTACCACATGGCCCTGTTCGTGGGCCGCGCCGGCCACGTCCTGACCCCCGAACTCCGCAGCGAACTGCGCAGATCCCTGGAGTCGGAGACGACGGGGAGCGGCCGATGAGCACGGCGCCGCAGAACCGCAGGCAGCAGCTCCCCGTCCGGGGCGGCGACCGCAGGCCGGCCCGCGTCCGCCCCTACTCGCTGACCGGCGGTCGTACCCGCTTCGGTCACGTCCTCCTCGTCGAGACGTTCGTGGCGACCACGGCCGAACTCGAGGCGCCCGAGGAGCGCAAGGAACTGACGAACGGCTCCCTCACCACCCGGGTCATGCCGGAGATGCGGGCCATCGTCGAACTGTGCCGCCGGATGCGCACGGTGGCCGAGATCGCCGCGCTGCTGAAGATGCCGCTCGGCGTGGTCCGGGTGCTCCTCAGCGACCTCGCGGACCAGGGAAAGATCCGTGTGTACGGCACCGGGACCGGTCACGGTACGGGCCGTCCCGACCGCGCTCTGCTGGAAAGGGTGCTGAGTGGACTCCGTCGTCTCTGACGCCGACACCCCCTTCGGTGTGTCCCCGCTCCTCGACGAACCGGACGAGGAACTGAAGTCCTGGCAGACGGACCGCACCCGGGCCCCCGTCGCCACGAAGATCGTGGTGGCCGGCGGCTTCGGCGCCGGCAAGACCACCCTCGTCGGCACCGTCTCGGAGATCACGCCCCTCCAGACGGAGGCGCTGATGACCGAGGCCAGCGAGGAGACCGACGACCTCACCGGCACCCCGGACAAGGTCACCACCACGGTGGCCATGGACTACGGCCGCATCACGCTCGACGACGACCTGGTGCTCTACCTGTTCGGCACGCCGGGCCAGCAGCGGTTCTGGTTCATGTGGGACGACCTGGTGCGCGGCGCGATCGGCGCCGTCGTCCTCGCCGACACCCGCCGGCTGAAGGACTGCTTCCCCGCGCTCGACTACTTCGAGAGCTGCGGGCTGCCGTACGTCGTGGCCGTCAACCACTTCGACGACAGCGAGCTGTTCGAACCGGAGGACGTACGGGAGGCGCTGACCGTCCCGAAGCACATACCTGTCATGATCATGGATGCGCGTCGCCGGATCTCCGTGATCGAGACCCTCCTGGCCCTGGTGGGCCACGCGCTCGACGAAACCCCCGAGTAGGAGACAGCCCCGCATGCGGAAGATACTCGTCGTCGGAGCCGGCCAGTCCGGTCTCCAACTCGCCCTCGGCCTCCAGTCGCACGGGTACGAGGTCACCCTGATGTCCAACCGGACCGCGGACGAGATCCGCGCCGGCCGGGTGATGTCGACGCAGTGCATGTTCCACACGGCCCTCCAGCACGAGCGCGACCTCCAGCTGAACTTCTGGGAGCAGCAGGCCCCGAAGATCGAGGGACTCGGCGTCTCGGTGGCGGCCCCCGGCTCGCACGACCCAGGCCCGACCCAGCGCGCCATCGACTGGGTGGGCAGGCTCGACGGGTACGCGCAGTCCGTCGACCAGCGCGTGAAGATGGCCGGCTGGATGGAGACGTTCGCGCAGCGCGGCGGCCAGCTGGTGATCCACGGCGCGGCGGTCTCCGACCTCGACTACTTCTCCCGCGCCTACGACCTCGTCCTCGTCTCCGCGGGCAAGGGCGAGCTGGTGCACATGTTCGGCCGCGACGCGTCCCGCTCCCCGTACAGCGAGCCGCAGCGCGCGCTGGCGGTGGCCTACGTGCACGGACTGGCCCCGCGTCCGGAGCACCCGGACATGGAGGCGGTCCGCTGCAACCTGGTGCCCGGCGTCGGCGAGATGTTCATCATGCCGACCCTGACCACCTCGGGCCGCGCCGACATCCTGTTCTGGGAGGGCGTACCCGGCGGCCCGCTGGACGTCTTCAAGGGCGTCAAGGACCCGTCGGAGCACCTCGCCCTGACCCTGGAGCTCATGGAGAAGTTCCTCCCCTGGGAGTACGCGCGGGCCACCAAGGTCGAGCTGACCGACGCCGGCGGCACCCTCGCCGGCCGCTACGCCCCCACCGTCCGCAACCCGATCGGCCGCCTCCCCGGCGGGGGCCTGGTGCTGGGCGTCGCCGACGTCGTCGTCGCCAACGACCCGATCACCGGCCAGGGTTCCAACTCCGCGTCCAAGTGCGCGGCCTCCTACCTCGCCTCGATCCTCGAGCAGGGCGAGAAGGAGTTCGACGAGGCGTGGATGCAGGCGACGTTCGACCGCTACTGGGACACCGCCCGGCACGTCACCAAGTGGACGAACGCGATGCTCGCCCCGCCGCCGGAGCACATCCTGGGCCTCATCGGCGCGGCCGGCGCGCTCCAGCCGGTCGCCGACCGCTTCGCCAACGGCTTCAACAACCCCGCGGACTTCGAGAACTTCTTCTACGAGCCCGAGAAGACGGCCGCCTACCTGGAGTCGCTCGCCGGCGCCTGACAGGCCCTCTGACCGGGCGGCCGGGGCAGCCGTCCGCGGCGGTGGCATACTCGCGCGATGCCGAAACTCACCGATCGGGTCTTAGGCCCGCGCCGCGCCGCGATACGTTCCTTCCACGAGACCGAGCGCAACCTCGTGGGAGTGAACGGCCCGGACGTGCTGCCCCACAACGAGACCGGCGTGATCGGCTGGGGCACCTCGTGGCGCATGCAGGGGTATCTGCTGATGGCGGAGCGCACCGGCCGGCCCGCCTACGCCGAACGGCTCGCGGAGCTGATCGACCAGGTGCTCCGGGCCCGCGACGACGTGCGCGGCGTGCGCGACTTCCGGGGCCGCAGCCTGCCGGTGTGGAGCAGCGCCCACAAGTTCACCGCCGCCTCCGCCGTCCTGTGCGACACGGACGACCGGCCCGCCCCGGAGGTCACGGTCTGCCCGCCGCACGCCAGGACCGCCAAGGTCACCGTGGCGGCGGACGGCGACCGGCACTTCCGCATCACCGTGACCGGTCCCGACCGGGCGGACGTGGACGTGGCGGGGCTCAGCCTCGACCCGCTGGACGAGCGCCGGGCCGACCGGGTCGTGTACGCCGCGTACGAGCAGCGCACCGCGGTCACCGCCCGGCTCGTCCCGCGCGACCGCCCGGCGCACGGTCCCCGGCGCCTGCGCCCCGGCACCTTCGCCGTGCGGCCCGCCACGGTCTCGCTCGCCGCCCAGACCGGCATGATCACCTACCCGATGGCGGGCTGGCCCGGCTCGCCCGCGACCGCCCGGACGCCGTGCCGGCGTCGGTGCGGCGCCGCGTCGACGGCTACCTCGACGCGGCGGACCGCGCGCTGCGCGTGCACGACGAGCAGTGGGGGACGACGGACGACGGACGCGGCTTCTACCGGTGGCTGCCCGACGAGCCGGTCTCCTTCGCGGGCGCCGAACTGCCGACCAACGAGTTCCTCGCGATGGGCCGTACCGCGGTCCAGCTCGCCGTGGTCACCGGTGATGCCCGCTGGCGCGAACGCGCCGCCGCCATGGCCCGCGCTCTGCACGGCGACCTCGCCGTCACCGACGGGGTGGCGGTCTGGCCGTACTGGCCCGGCTTCGGCCGGGTGTACCACGGGTGGCAGGCGACCGGTTCGCCGAAGACGGACGGTTCCGACGTCCGCCCCTCCTACCGCGCGGTCACCGTGCCCGAGGACGTCACGCACGCCCTCATCGACCTCGACTTTCTCTGCCTGTACCACGGCGCCCCCGGTCTGCCCGAGGTCTTCACCCGGGCCGGCGTGCGCGCCGTGGCCGACACCTTCACCCGCAACGCGGTCGAGCGCCGCGGCCGCGCCCCGCGGCTGCGCCACGACGTCGGGGGCAAGGGCCGTCGCGGCACCGACCGCGAGCAGGCCTATGCCGCCGCCTGGCTTCCGCTGCGCCGCTGGTCCCGTGAGGTGCCGCGGCTCGTCCGCGTCGTCCAGCCGTCCGCTCCGCCGCTTCCCCTGATGGGCGTGGACACCTACTGCGCGGCCCTGCTGGCTTCCTGACGCCCGGAAGGGTCCTCACCGTCGGGAGCCGGGAGGCCGGTGGTGACGTCGTTGCCCTCGTCCGAGCCGTCCGTCGCGGTCTCCGGGAGGGCGGGCGGCTCGTAGCGGGGGCCGGCCGGCTCCAGCGGGTCCGGGCGCACGGCTCCGAGGATCGGGTTGGCCGCGATCGGGGACACTTTCACCGCGGCCCCCGGTCGCGGAGCCTGGACGACCCTCCCCTCGCCCAGGTAGATCGCGACGTGCGTGGCCTCGGGGAAGTAGACGACCAGGTCGCCGGGGCGCAGTTCGGCCAGGGGGATGTGCGCGAGTTCGGCCCACTGCTCCTGGCTGGTGCGGGGGATGGGGGAGCCGGCGGCCCGCCAGGCCTCGGAGGTGAGGCCCGAGCAGTCGTAGGACGCCGGGCCCTCCGCGCCCCACTCGTACGGTTTGCCGAGCTGGCGCACGGCGTAGCGCACCGCGCGGTCGCCCTCCTCGGACGGGTTGCGGTCGTCGCTCAGCGCGCCGGACGCCATGATCTCGTCCTGGGCCTCGGCGACGCCGTCGCGTTCGAGGCGGGCGAGGGCCGTGAGCTGGTCGGCGGTGAGGGAGGAGAGGAGTTCCTCCACGTCCTCCAGCCGACGGCGTACCGCGTCGCGTTCCTTCTTCCGGCGCTCGGTGAGGGTGAGCTGCTCGTCGAGGGCGGCGCGGGCCCGGCGGGCGAGGCCGTCGGCCTTGCGTTCGCTGTTCTCCAGCCGCCCCACCGTCCGCACGCGTTCGCGCGCCAACCGGCCGATCACACGGCCCTGGTCGAGGGCGCGCTGCGGGTCGCGGGCGAGCAACAGCCGTACGTAGGGGGAGAGGTCGGTGCTGGTCTGGTACTGACGGCTGGCCAGCCGGCCGGCCGCGCCCCGGCTCTCCTGGAGGGACAGGCGGGTCCTGGCCAGCGCCGCGGTGAGCCGGTCGGCCTCGGCCCGGCGTTCCTTGAGCTTCTCCTCGGTGGCGTTGTAGGTCTCGGTGGCCCGTTCGGCCTCCCGGTACAGCTTCTGAAGGTCCGTCAGCAGCTCGGCCACCGACCGTTCGCCGCCCGCCGGCGGTTCCGGTGCGGCCGCGGCGACCCCGGGGGCCAGCAGCACCTGCGCGGCCAGCGCCGTCGTACACACCATGCGCAGCAGCCTTCCTGACACGTCATCACCTCCGCCGCGGGGCGGCCCCTCCGCCCCGCACGGCGAGCATCAGGCGTGCGTGCGGATTCCGCGCGCCGGGTGTGAGCGGTTCGGCGCAACGGGGTCACCCGTCGGCGTCGTCCCGGCCGCCTCCCGGCGTGGCGTCGGGCTTCCGCCCCTCACGACGTGGCGTCGGGTCCGGTGTCCGGCTTCGACCACGGCCACTTCAGCCGGGTGTCCTTCTTCCCGCCCTCCGGGTCGTAGGCGTACTTCCAGCCCCGTGGCAGACCGAGCTTCCCGCCGGGCCCGCGCGGCACGCGCCGGTAGACGAGGACGGTGGGCGGGCCGCCGCCGGCGTCCGGCACCGGGACGCGGTACGTCTTCGGCGGGTGGCCGGTCGGACCCAGCAGCACGGGGAGGACGCGGCCGTCCAGGGGGCCGCCCTCGAAGGGGGTGTCTTCGCTCTTCACGGAACCAGTGTCGATCAGGTCTCCGCGGCGAGTGCGCCACGGAGCAGCTCGGCGGTCTGGGCGTCCCGCTCCGCGGTCACCGCGAGGACGGCGACGAACTGGTCGACCAGCCAGTCCCGCAGCTCGTCGGCGGGCGGCTGCTTGTCCTCGTCCAGCCAGATCAGCGAGGCCGCCTCGACCGCCGTGATCCACATCCGGACGGTCATCCGCAGCCGGGGCCCGGGGTCGGCCACGTCCAGGTGGCTGTAGATGCGCTCGGCCGCGGCCCGCCGTACGCCGTCCACGATGGCGGTCGTACGGGAGGTCTCGACGACGCTGCCGCCCTGGAGGAGGGCGCTGAAGCCGGCGTCGTGCCGGCCGACGAAGGTGAGGTAGCGGTCCAGGGCGCGGGCGAGCCGGGGGAGCGGCGGGCCCTCGTGGGGCTCGTCGAAGCAGTGCCGCAGCTCGTCGGCGGCGGTCCGCAGCGCGGCCTCGTACAGCTGCTGCTTGCCGCCGGGGAAGTACCGGTACACGAGGGGCCGGGAGACCCCGGCGGCCTCGGCCACGTCGTCCAGCGAGACGTCCTCGGGGACGCGGTGCGCGAACAGCGACAGGGCGGACTCCAGCAGCTGGCTGCGGCGCTCCTCGACGCTGAGGCGACGGTAGGCGGGGGCGGCGGGGCTCATGACGTGCAGCGTAATCGCCCGCCCCCGCGGCGCGCCTAGGGCGTGTTTCGAAAGTCCCGTCTGCCCGGCGACGCCTGGCACGCACGCTCGCCGCGTTGTCGGGGGCGCCCCGGTACAACCAGTATCGGGGCGACCCTCCGCCTTGCGATCGCACGCACCAGACGCCGCCGGGCCTGCCCTTCGGGCAGACGACGCTACTTTCGAAACACGCCCTAGGCCAGCAGCCCGGAGGACTTCCACAGCCGCCGTCCCACCCCGCGCAGCACGCCGATGTCGTCGAGGAAGTCCGTCAGGCGCTTCGCGCCGGTCTGCATGACCTCGCGGCGGTGGCCGCTGGCCTTGACCTGGGCGAGCGCCTCCCGCTTGTCCAGGCCGACGTTGGTGTAGACGTCGGGGTTCACGAAGGCCACCGAGAACACCCGGGCGAACTCGCCGGAGGTCACCCGCGTGAACTCCTGCGACCACTTGGGCGCGGTCACCATCTGCCGGCGCAGCTCCTCACGGGCGTACCGCACGTGCCGGGCCTCCTCCACCACGTGGATGCGGGTGACCCCCCGGATCAGGGTCTGGACCCGCTCGTCGGGGAAGGTCAGCCGCTGCATCCAGTCGAGGATCTCCTCGCCGAGCAGGGTGGCCGTGAAGGAGCCGGGCGTGGTGGAGACGGTCTTGAACAGGCGGCCGAGGTGCTGGTGGGCGCGGCTCACCGGGTACCAGGGGGTGCCGCCCTGCGCGATCAGCCGGGCGAACATCTTCGAGTGCCGGCACTCGTCCTCGATCTCGGTGAGCGCGTACCGCACGTGCGCGCTCGTCGCCGCCTTGTCGTAGATGTGCCGGCACAGCAGCTGCATCAGGATGATCTCGAACCAGATGCCGAGCGAGGCGAGTGCGGCGGCCTCGTGCCGGGACAGCAGGATCCGCTGCTCCTCGCCCATCTTCTTCCACAGCGGGGTGTCGTACAGCGACACCAGCTCCGGCGGCCAGAACCACTTGCCCTCCTCGAAGGGCGCGTCCCAGTCGAGTTCCCGGTCCGGGTCGAAGGAGTGCTTGGCGGAAGAGGCGAGCAGCCGCTCGGCCACCTGCTCCCGGTCCTTGAGCAGTCCGAGCGCGTCGCGCAGGCCGTCCAGCGCGTCGGCTTCCGTCAGGGTCGTCATGGCTGATCCACCTCGTCGTACGGGGGCGGGTACGGGGTCGTACGGCAAGCGGGCCGGGTCCAGCGGGGTGGGGGTGCGCGGTCGTGCGGGGTGGGGGTGCGCGGTCGTGCGGGGGTTACCGGCGGTTCACTTGCCCGATGCTCTTATGAGACTGCTTGTCAGCAAGCTCGTCAATCCCCCGGGCGGAACTTGCCGGCCGCGCGTCCGTTCCTCGTGCGCGTGGGACACTTGCCGGGCCGTCGGTCCAAGGGGGGACACCGGGTGGGCACCGCACCGCACAGAGCCGCCGCGCGCCGCAGTCTGGAGGGCCTGGCCCTCGGGGACGCCTTCGGCGAGCGCTGGTTCCCGCTGTTCAGGGACCGGCGGCAGGCCTACGTCGAGGTCCGCGCCCGCCGGATGCCCAAGGAGCCCCACTGGCACTGGACCGACGACACCGCGATGGCCCTCGGCCTGTTCCGGGTGCTCGACCGGTACGGCGAGGTGCGGCAGCGTGAGCTGGCCCTCGCCTTCGCCCTCGGCCACGCCGCCGATCCGGCCCGCGGCTACGGCCACGGCATGCACGACCTGCTGCCCCGCGTGCTCCGCGAACCGGACCGCTGGCCCGAGTTCGCCCGCGACCTGTTCGGCGGCGAGGGCAGCCTCGGCAACGGCGCGGCGATGCGGGTGACGCCCCTGGGCGCCTGGTTCCACACCGACCTCGCACAGGTCGTCGAACAGGCCGGCCGCTCGGCCGAGGTCACCCACGCCCACCCCGAGGGCATCGCGGGCGCGGTCGCCGTGGCGGTGGCGGCGGCCCTGTCGGCCCGGGGCCGGCTGAGCATCGCCGAGGTGGCGGCGCTCACTCCGGACAGCGCCACCCGCGACGGGCTCGCGCGCGCGGCCGGCCTCCCCTTCGCCACCGAGCCGTGGAAGGCCTCCGACCTCCTCGGCAACGGTCAGCGCATCCGCGCCGACGACACCGTCCCCTTCGCCGTCTGGACCGCCGCCCGGCACCCCGACGACCTCGTGGGCGCCCTGTGGGCCACCGCCGAGGGCTTCGGTGACGTGGACACGACCTGTGCGATCACCGGCGGCATCGTGGCCGCCCGCACCGGCGTCGACGCCGTACCGGAGCAATGGCTCCGGCGGCGGGAGGCGCTGCCCGCGGGAGCGGACGGTCGATGACGGCGACGGGACCGGGATCGAGCGCGGCCGCCGGCATCCGACGCCGCCCGGCCCGCCCCGGCCGGGGCAGCGGGCCAGGGCTCAGGCCGAGCACCCCAGGTTTTCGGGCACCTCGACGGCGACCGGCTCCGCGCCCCGCGCCGGGAACGACGTCCGCAGGGTGAAGGCGTACGGCGTCGGGCCGTGCGCGCGCAGGTGGAGCAGCCGGGCCTCCGCCTCCGCGACGGTCGGGCGATGGCCCGCTGGCACCCACCACAGGGCCGTCATCGCCTCCTGGACCCGCTCGAACCACTCCCGCCGCCGGGCGAGCATCTCGCGGTGGCGGCCCTGGTACATGTACGCGGTAAGGGCGTCCTGGTCCCGCCACATCGTCAGGTTGACGATGAGCCAGTCGTCGCCGAAGACCGGGACGTCGGTGGCGTTGCCCTCCTCCGACTGGAGCCGCCACACAAAGCCGTCCGCGGCCTCCGCGTCCGCGTTGACGGGGGCGAGGGCGTCCACGAAGTCCTTCAACTCGGGTGAGTCCAAGGGGAACTTGAGACGGGCGAGGTTGACCTGGGCGAGTTCGAGGGCCGGCGATGCGGCGGCTGCGTCAGTCATGAGCGCACCGTAGGGCGCACCTTTCCGGCGCGGGAAGACCCCGTCTCACGAGGTGAGCACCGCCTCCATGACCGACCGGGCGATCGGCGCCGCGAGCCCGCCCCCGGTGATGTCCCGCCGCCGCGCCGCCGAGTCCTCCACCACCACCGCGACCGCCACCTTCGGCTCCATGTCCCGGTCGCCCTGCGCCCAGGAGACGAACCAGGCGTACGGCGTCCCGGCGTTGCCGATGCCGTGCTGGGCGGTGCCGGTCTTGCCGCCGACGGTCGCGCCCGGAATCGCGGCGTTCTTCCCGGTCCCCTCGCGCACCACGTCCGCCATCAGCTCCCGCAGCCGCCGCGCGGTCGACGGCCGCAACACCTGCCGCGCCGGACGCGGACCGGCCGAGGCGACGGTCGCCCCGCCGCCGCGCGTCGTCCGCTCCACCAGGTACGGCGTCCGCAGCTGCCCCCCGGCCGCGACGGCCGCCGAGACCATGGCCATCTGGAGCGGCGTGGCCCGCGTGTTGTACTGCCCGATCGAGGACAGGGCCAGCTGGGCCCGGTCCAGCGAGGTGTCGAAGGTGCTCCGCGCGACGGCGAACGGGATCCGTACGTCCGCCGCGTTGAACCCGAAGGCCTCCGCCGTGCCCACCATGTCGGTGAGCCCCACATCCACGCCGAGTTTCGCGAACACCGTGTTGCACGACCACATGAACGCCTCCCGCAGCGGCGCGTCCTCGCAGCCCTCGCCCCCGTTCGCCAGCAGCGTCCTCGTGCCGGGCAGCCGGTACGGCGCCGGCGAGTCGGTCGGCGCGTCCAGATCCCTGATCACCCCCGCGTCCAGCGCCGCCGCCGCGGTGACCACCTTGAACGTCGACCCTGGCGGGTACGTCTGCCGCACCGCCCGGTTCAGCATCGGCCGGTCGGGGTCGGAGTTCAGCCGCGCCCACGCCCGCTCGACCCGCGGCCCGTTCCCGGACAGCACGGCGGGGTCGTACGACGGCGCCGACACCAGTGCCAGGATCCGTCCCGTCGACGGCTCCACCGCCGCCACTGCGCCCTTGCGGCCGGCCAGCCCCTCGTACGCCGCCCGCTGGGCCCGCGGATTCAGGGTCGTCACCACGTTCCCGCCGGCCGACAGGGACCGGGTGACGTCGTTCCACAGCGGCAACGGCGCGAGCCGGGGGTCCGTACCGGAGAGGACGCCGTCGTGCGCGTGCTCCAGGAACGTCGTCCCGTACACCTGTGAGGCGAAGCCGGTCACCGGCGCGTACAGCGGGCCGTCGAGGTAGGTGCGTTCGTAGCGCAACTGCTCCCCGGTGTCCCGGGAGCCGGTGACCGGTACGTCCTCCACCAGGATGTCCCCGCGGGGCTGGCCGTAACGGGCGATGGAGGCACGCCGGTTGGCCGGGTTGCCGTCGTAGGTGTCGGACCGGACGACCTGGACGCGGGCGGCGTTGACGAGCAGGGCCACCAGGAGGAGGGCGCAGAAGAACGCGGCGTGGCGGATGTGACGGGACATCACGGGGTCACCTCGGATCGCGGGTGGCGGCCCGTCCGCCGGAGTCCGTTCACGGCGCGGCCTTCCCGTCGTACTGGCGTCGTGCCGAATTGCTGATGCGGATCAGCAGCGCCACGATCGTCCAGTTGGTGACGACCGAGGAGCCGCCCTGCGCGAGGAACGGCATCGCCATCCCGGTCAGGGGGATCAGACCGGTCACCCCGCCCGCGATCACGAACACCTGGAGCGCCCAGATCGAGGCGAGCCCGACCGCCAGCAGCCGGCCGAAGGGGTCGCGCAGGGCCAGTCCGGCCCGGTAGCCGCGCTCCACCAGCAGCCCGTACAGCAGGAACAGCGCCGAGAGCCCCGCCAGGCCCAGTTCCTCCCCGGCCGTCGCCAGGATGAAGTCCGACTTGACGGCGAATCCGATCAGGACGGAGTGGCCGCGCCCGAGACCGGTGCCGAAGGTGCCGCCGGCGGCGAAGGAGAACAGCGACTGCGCCAGTTGGTTGGGACCCTCGCCCGCCTCGATCGACGCGAACGGGTGCAGCCAGTCCTCGACCCGGCTGTGGACGTGCGGCTCCAGCAGGCCGACGGCGACCGCGCCCAGCGAGGCCAGCACCAGCCCGACCGCGGTCCATCCGACACGGCCGGTGGCCACGTACAGCATCACCACGAAGAGGCCGAAGAAGAGCAGCGAGGTGCCGAGGTCGCGCTCCAGGACGAGGACGCCGACGCTCAGCAGCCAGATCGCGACGACCGGCCCGAGGACCCGGCCGGTCGGCAGCTGCATGAACCCGATCCGGCGGCCCGCGTGGGCGAGCGCCGTGCGGTTGGCCGCGAGGTACGCCGCGAAGAACACCGCGAGCAGGACTTTCGCGAACTCGCCGGGCTGGATGGAGAATCCGGCGATCCTGATCCAGATCCGGGCGCCGTTGACCGCCGGGAAGAGGATCGGCAGCGTCAGCAGGGCCAGCGCGGTGACCACGCACACGTACGCGTACCGCTGGAGCACCCGGTGGTCGCGCAGGGCGGCGACGACGAAGACGAACAGGGCCACGCCCAGCGTCGACCAGACGAGCTGGGTGGGCGCCGCCCGGTCGCCGGGCGTCTCCAGGTCCAGCCGGTAGATCAGGACCAGTCCGGTGCCGTTGAGCAGCACCCCGATGGGCAGCAGCAGCGGATCGGCGTACGGCGCGCGCAGCCGGACCGTCAGATGCGCCAGCAGCGCGAGCACACCGAGCCCGGCGCCGTAGCCGGCGGCGCCGGGCGGGACGGTGCCGTTCCTGGCGAGGCCGACGGCGCAGTAGCCGTACACCGACAGCAGGACGGCCAGGACGATGAGGGAGAGTTCGACGCCGCGGCGCCTGGGCAGGCGCGCCACCGGGACCGGCGCGTCCGCCGTCGGGGCGATGACTTCGGCTCCGGCGTGCATCATGTCCGGAACTTACCCAAATGGGGCTCCTTGTGAGCCTTGGTGGACGGTCGGTGTCAGCAGCGGCGCGGCGTGGGCCCGAGGTCGCGGATGTAGCGCGCCGCGCCGTAGGCCCAGGCGCCGTCCCTGAGGAGGTACCACTGGGAGTTGCCGTCCACCTTCTGGCCGGTGGTCCGGCAGTAGACGGTGACGACGTCGTCGCGGAAGGCGACGCGGACCACCTTGCCGCCGCGGTTCGGCGCGTTGCGCAGCAGCAGCTTGTTCGCGGTGACGACGCCCTTGTACAGGCGCGGGGCCTGACGGTGGGCGCTGCCCTGAGCGCCCTCGCTCGCGGTGGCGGGGGTGACGGCGGACGCGACGGCGAGGGTGCCGGCGGCACCGGCTATGGCGAACCGGACGAGGGCGGAGCGCAGGGGCATGGGGTACCTCCGACAAGGGGGCAGAACTGACTTACCGCCACATTAGGAGGAGTCGCCGCCGGCCGCCCGTCACGCTGCGCCATCGGGGAGACCACGGTCGCCGGGGGGAGTGGTCCCGCCGCGGGGGACCGTCTCCGGTGGCGGTGCGTGAGGCAGCGTCAGCGTGGCCACCGCGCCGCCGTCCGGCGCGTTGGAGAAGGTCAGCCGGGCGCCCAGCACCTCCGCCTGACCGGCCGCGATCGTCAGTCCGAGGCCGTGCCCCTTCGCGCCCCCCTCGGTGCGGAACCGCTGCGGTCCGTGCGCCGTCAGGTACTCCGGATAGCCGTCCCCGTGGTCCCGCACGGTCACCACCGGCCCGTCCACCGTCAGCACCACCGGCGCCCGCCCGTGCAGGTGCGCGTTGGCGACGAGATTTCCGAGGACCCGCTCCAGACGGCGCCGGTCGGTCTCGACCCGGGCCTCGCGTACGACCCTGACCTCGGCACCGGCACCGGCACCGGCACCGGCACCGGTGCCCGTGCCCGTGATCGGGTGGGCGCCCGGCGGGGCGCCGGAGGAGGCCGCCGCCCGCACCACCCGGCGGACCACCGCCCCCAGGTCCTCGGTGTCCGGCTCCAGCCGCTCGCGGCCGGTGTCCAGGCGGGAGATCTCCAGCAGGTCCTCGGTGAGCGTGCGCAGGGCGGCCACCCGGTCGCGCACCAGCTCCGTGGGCCGGCCCGGCGGCAGCAGCTCGGCCGCCGCGTGCAGCCCGGTCAGCGGGGTGCGCAGCTCGTGCGCCACGTCGGCGGTGAAGCGCTGCTCGCTCAGCAGCTTGCCCTGGAGCGAGGACGCCATCGAGTCCAGCGCGACGGCGACGGCGGCCACCTCGTCCTGCGGGCGGGTCGGATCCTTGCTCCGGGGGTCGTCCACGCGCGCGTCCAGATCGCCGGCGCTGATCCGCCGGGCGACCCGCGCGGTGGCGTGCAGCCGCCGCGTCACCCGGGTCACCGCGAACGCGCCGACCAGCAGCGTCGCCCCGATCGCCAGCGCCGACGACCACAGGATCGCGTTGTCCAGCGCCTCGATGGTGCGGGCGCTCTGCGCGTAGTCGACGGCGACCGCGAGGGCCCTGCCCCGTCCTCCGGGCGGGGGGACCCCCCTCTCGCTTCGCTCGCCGTCGGCGGGCCCGGCGGCCCACATCGTCGGCCGCCCGCGGTGCTCGGCGACCATCGTGCCGCGCTCTCCCGCCACCGCCAGGTCCCGCAGCGCCGCGGGCAGCCCCGGCGGGTCGACGCCCGCGCCGGGGCCGAGCGTGTCCCCCGCCTCGAACGCCGTCGTGGCGTCCTCCAGCCGGGACAGCGCGAGATCGCGGGCCTCGCCGACGGTCTGACGGGTCACCGAGACGTGGACGAGGACGCCGAGCAGCGCGGCGAGCGCACAGCACATCACCGTGATGAACACGGCGGCCTTCACGGCGAGCGTGCCGGACCACCGGGGGAGCGCGAGCCTCATCGGCCGCTCACGGAGGCCGAGGGGGACGCTCCCGAGGTGGACGTCGACCGGGGCGGGCGGGTCCGGCCGCCGCCCCGCCCCTGCGTCCGCACCATCTCGTCGTGCGTGAGCAGCATCGCCCGCTGGTCCTGGTCCCACGTCCACTGGAGGCGGTACTCGTACCCGGCGACCTCGGAGGGCGAGCGGATGATCACCGAACGCCCGGCCAGCTCCACCGCGCTCACGGCGTCCTCCCACCCCATGACCTGCACCAGCCGGTGCTTGTCGACCGTGTACACGCGGACGGCCGTCAGGTCCCCGGGCAACTGGCGGAAGCCCAGTGTCAGTTCGTCCCGTCCGTCACCGGTCAGATCCCGGTAGTACGGCCTCAGCACCGGGCAGGGGGGCCGCCCGGGGCCGCTCTCGTCGCAGTCGGCGATCCGGTCGGCCGTCTCGCGGTACGGCGCCTCGGAGCCGGCGTAGTCGCCCGGGTGCGCGGCGATCTCGCGGCGTACGACCTCCACCGGGTCCACCCGGTGGAGGTCGTCGGCGGGAACGGCGATCCCTTTCACGACCTCGGTGTTCACCTCGTCGATGTCGAACGCCGGACTCGACGCCGCCGGCAGGTCCGGCCAGAGTTTCTCCGGGCTGACCGCGGTCGGCGTCGCCCCCGCGCCCCGCAGCCCGCCGGCGTCGCCGCAGGCCGCGGTCGCCGACGCGAGCAGGGCTACGGCCGCCAGCGCGAGGGCGGTGCGGGTGGGACGCGGGTGCGGCACGGGGCTCCTGTGATCAGGGTGACGGGCGGCCCCGTACACCCTATTCATGGGGAAGTCCTTTTTGCGTACCGGTCGGGCGTCGGTCGGCAGGCCACTCGGGCCGCTCGCGACGCTCCACGGCCGGCCGGTGGGCCCGGCGGCCGCCCGTCCACCCCGGGGCCGGACGACCGGGGAGCCGCGGGAGAACGGCGCCGGGACGGCCGGGAGGGGACCGCAGAACGCCGGGAGAAACGATTACTCGGCCAGTTCCTCCAGCAGCCGGGCCGTCGGCAGGCCCGCCCGCAGGTACGCGACGAACAGCTCGTTGTGCAGGGCCCAGGGAGAGCGCCGCGACCGTATCAGCCCGATCGCCTCGTCGGGCGAGTGGCCCCGGCCCACCAGTACGTGGGCGACGACCAGACCCGAACGGTTGTATCCGTGCCAGCAGCGGACCAGCACCGAACGGCCCTCGTCCAACGCCTCACCGGCCGCCTGCGCCAACCGCATCACCCCGGCGAGCTGGGTGCCGTCCAGCGGCCCGTCCGGTATGGGCCAGACCTGATGCGGAACGCCCCGGTCGGGCCCGTGTCCGGGCAGTCGCAACAAGGTCTGGACGAGGTCGAACTCGCCCCTCACCACCACGAACTCCCGCTGTCCGCTCCGGCCGCGGAACTCGTGCCCGCCCATCCACAGGCCGGGCACGATCTCGCTCCACGGACTGTCCGGAGCCGGTACGTCGGGTTGCTTCCTGCGGGTCCGCAACGGCGCCTCCCCAACCGCGTCCCTGGGGCATGCCCAACTCCTCCCCAAGGTAATCGCCTCCTTGCCCCCGAGGCACCCCTCCTGTTCCCATGGTCATGGGGTGATGGTGCATGAACGGACTCCGCGTCGTACCGACCTGGCGCCACGGCCGGGAGCGGCTGTACGTCTGTCTGAAGGACGGCAGGAACATCGCCTGGTACGACAGGGAGGCCGGCCGGGTCAACATCATCGGCGACGACCGTCGGGCGGACGTCCTGGAGGTGCTCGAACCCTTCCTGACCGGCTCCGTCACGGTGGGCCCGCCCCCCGTCCCCACCCCCGCCGAGCTGGCCCGCCTCTCCCTCCATCCCGACGACGACCTCGCCCCCAACCGTCCCGGCGAGGCCCTGCTGACCGACCTGGACCGCGACCCCGGCCCCGCCCGCCTGCTGCGGCCCGACCCGCGCCGCCGCGCCCTGGAGGCCGAGCAGGCGGTGGGCGAGCTGCTGGACCGGCTGGACGGCGCCGGCTGGTACAGCCTGCACTCCGTCCCGCTGCCCGGCGGCGACCGCGTCCACCACCTGGCGATCGGCCCCGCCGGACTGTTCGCCGTGCACACCCTGTACGCCCGCAGGCAGCGGGTCCGCGTCGCCGACCCGGAGGTCGCCGTCGGCCGCCGCGACCCCCGCCCCCTGCTGCACCGGGTCCGCGCCGACGCCGACCGCGCCTCCCGCACGCTGACCGCCGAGGTCCGCCCGGTGCTGGCCCTGGTCGGCCCGGCCGACGTGCGCCTGGTCACCGCCCCGCGCGAGGTGCGGGTGCTGCGGGACACGGAACTGGCGGGGCTGGCCCGGCTGGACGGCGTACTGAAACCGGCGGACGTGGAGGCGCTGCACGCGATGGCGCGCGACAGGCGGACCTGGGCCGTCGGCCGCTGAGCGGGACCGTCGCCCTTCCCCCTCCGTGAGGGGGCACCATACGATGAGAATCGCGTAGATAATAACCATATGACTGTTATGTCTCATATGTGAATTTCATCGGCGAAGTCAGGAGGGTGCTGCACGTGCGATCCCTATGGAACGGCGCCATCTCGTTCGGCCTCATCAGCATCCCGGTCAAACTGGTGAACGCCACCGAGAGCCACTCGATCCCGTTCCGCCAGGTCCACATCGAGGACGGCGGACGCATCCGCCACCGCAAGGTCTGCGAGCTGGAGGACCGCGAGGTGAGCCAGGCGGAGATCGGCAAGGGCTACGAGGCGGCCGACGGCACGATCATCCCGATCACCGAGGAGGACCTGTCCCGTCTGCCGCTCCCCACGACGAAGACGATCAAGATCGTGACCTTCGTGCCGGCCGACCGGATCGACCCGCTCCAGATGGACGCCGCGTACTACCTCCAGGCGGGCGGCGTTCTCGCGGCCCAGCCGTACACGCTGCTGCGGGAGGCGCTGAAGCGCAGCAACAAGGTCGCCATCACCAAGTACGCGCTGCGCGGCCGCGAGCGCCTCGGCATGCTCCGCGTCGTCGGCGACGCGATCGCCATGCACGCCCTGCTGTGGCCCGACGAGGTCCTCGCCCCCGAGGGCATGGCCCCCGGCCCCGACGTCACGGTCCACGTCAGGGAACTCGACCTCGCGGACACCCTGATGGACATCCTCGGCGAGGTCGACCTGGAGGACCTCCACGACGAGTACCGCGCGGCCGTCGAGGAGGTCGTCGCCGCGAAGGTGGCGGGCGAGGCACCTCCCGAGGCTCCCGGCACCGCCCCCGGCGGCAGGGTCCTGGACCTGATGACGGCCCTGGAGAACAGCGTCCGCGCCGCGAAGGAGTCGCGCGGCGAGCCGGCGGGGCGGGAGAAGGCCGGGGCCGGAAACCTCACCGGACGCGAGGCGGCCCGCACGGCCCCGAAGCAGACCGGCGGCAGGAAGTCCACGTCGACCGCGAAGAAGACGGCGGCGTCCGCGAAGACGGCCACGAAGTCCGTCCAGCCGGCGAAGAGGACGGCGTCCACGAGCAGGAGCACGGCGAAGAGGGCGGCGGCGAACGGCACGGCGAAGAAGACGGCGGCGAAGAAGACGGCGGCGAAGAAGACGACGGCGCGGAAACGGTCGGCGTGAGGGTCCGTGGTCGGCCGGCGCGAGGGTTCGGCTTGAGCCGGACGCGCCTCGGGTGACCCCTTTCGCGCGCTCCGCGCCCGGGCTGCCCGGTCTCGGGCGGCCTCCTCCCGATTCCGCCGGTTCGGCGCGCCGCCGTCACCCTTCCCGCCCCTCCGGTCCGCCCCGCGGTTGAGGGCCACGGGCACGGTGCCCACCCCCAGCCCCACGGCGGGCCACACCGGGAACCTCCCCTCATGCGCGAAGCCGTGCCCCGCGAAGTGCGCCAACGCCCAGACGCTCAGGCCGGGTCCGGCCCACAGCCACAGGCCCGCCGCGTCCCCGGCGCCCTCCGCGTCCGCGATTCCAAGGCCCCGCGCGCGCCCAACTCACCTTCTCCGCCACGGAGCGGACGGCTTTCCCGACGTTCGCGGCCCGCGACTGACGACCGCCCGAACCCGGCGGTGCGCCTCGCCGGACCGAGGCCACCGCCGGACCGGTGAGGTCGCGCACGGCGACCTTCCCCACGCCACGCGGAGCCCTCCGGCCCCGGCGGGCGATGCCGGCGGGACTGCCGGGAAGGACCGCTTCGAACGACGATCCTGACGATCCGCGAACGCGGCCGGATCCCTTGACGCGTGAATTGTTACCGGTAACATCGGTCGTCGTCAGAGATCGCCGCACCCCACTCCCACGTCCTCGTCGTGGGCCGTCCGTCCTCGGGAGTCCGCGTGACAGAGCAGCCCACGGCACAGCGCGCGAAGGCGGCACCGGGCGGACCGCACACCGAGGGTGGTGCCGTCTTCAGCAGGTCCGCCACAGCCGCCTCCTGCGTCGGCTTCGTCCTGATCGGCGCTCTCCAGGCGCTCTACGGCCCCGCGATGCCGGCCCTCCGCGAGGACTTCGGGCTGTCGCCCTGGTCATCGCCGCCTCGATGGCCGGCGGGGTGGCCGCCGGACCGTCCCTCGGCAAGGTCATCGAGTGGTCCGGCATCAGGGCCGTACCCCTCCTCCTGGCCGCGGTCTCCGCGGTCCGCCTGGCAGCCGCCCTCTGGCTGATCCGCGCGACCCGCACGGTCGACCCCGGCCCCGACCCCGACCCCGGCCCCGTTCCCGGTCACTGACGCCCCCGGGCGTCCACGTGGCACCCACAGCCATCCGCGGCCAGTCCACCCACACTCCACCCCAGCCCTCAGCCCCCAGCCCCAGCCCTCGAAGGGACCGCACATGTCCGCCCTGACCGCCACCCCCGACGGCTTCCTCCTCGACGGCTCCCCCCTGAGGATCATCTCCGGCGCCCTCCACTACTTCCGGGTCCACCCGGACCACTGGCCCGACCGCCTCCGCAAGGCCCGCCTGATGGGGCTGAACACGGTGGAGACGTACATCCCCTGGAACCTCCACCAGCCCGAGCCCGGCACCCTCGTCCTCGACGGCCTCCTCGACCTCCCCCGCTTCCTGCGCCTCGCCGCCACCGAGGGCCTGCACGTCCTGCTCCGCCCCGGCCCGTACATCTGCGCCGAGTGGGACGGCGGCGGCCTGCCCCACTGGCTCACCGCCGACCCCGACATCCGCCTGCGCAGCAGCGACCCCCGCTTCACGGACGCCGTCGACCGCTACCTCGACCTCCTCCTCCCCCCGCTCCTCCCGCACATGGCCGCGTCCGGCGGTCCGGTCATCGCCGTACAGGTGGAGAACGAGTACGGCGCCTACGGCGACGACACGGCCTACCTCAAGCACCTGGAGGCCGCCCTGCGCACCCGCGGCGTGGAGGAACTCCTCTTCACCTGCGACCAGGCCGACCCCGAACACCTCGCCAAGGGCAGCCTCCCCGGCGTCCTCGCGACCGGCACCTTCGGCAGCCGGATCGACCGCTCCCTGGAACGCCTGCGCGAGCACCAGCCCCAGGGCCCGCTGATGTGCTCGGAGTTCTGGATCGGCTGGTTCGACCACTGGGGCGGCCCGCACCACGGCCGGGACGCGGCCGACGCCGCCGCCGACCTGGACCGCCTGCTCTCCGCGGGCGCCTCGGTCAACATCTACATGTTCCACGGCGGCACCAACTTCGGCTTCACCAACGGCGCCAACCACCACCACACCTACGCCCCCACCGTCACCTCCTACGACTACGACGCCCCCCTGACCGAGCACGGCGACCCCGGTCCGAAGTACCACGCCTTCCGCGAGGTCATCGCCCGCCACGCGCCGGTCCCGGACGAACCGGTCCCCGCACCCGCACGCAAACTCCCTCCGACCACAGTGGAGTTGACCCACCGCAGGCCTCTCCTCACGTCGGCCGCCGCGAAGGCCGTCCCCGCGCCCGCGGACCCCCTCTCCGCCGACGCCCTCGGCCGGCGCGCCGGCTACGTGCTGTACCGCACCACGCTCCCCACGGAGGGACCCGGCCTCCTCCACTTCACCGGCGGGGTGGGCGACCGCGCCCAGCTCTTCGTGGACGGCGCCCCCGTCGGCGTACTCGAACGCGAGCGCCAGGAGGAGACCCTGCCGATCCGGGTCCCGCGAGCCGGCGCCGAACTCCACGTCCTGGTCGAGAACATGGGACGGGTCAACTACGGTCCCCGTATCGGCACCCCCAAGGGCCTGCTGGGACCGGTCACCTTCGACGGCACCCCCCTGCACTGCTGGGACTGCCACCCCCTGCCCCTGGACGTCCCGCCGCCGCTGCCCTTCGCACCGGCCCCCGCCCCCCTGTCGGCGGAACCGGCCTTCCACCACGGCACCTTCGAGGTCGGGACCCCTGCGGACACGTTCCTCTCCCTGCCCGGCTGGACCAAGGGCCAGGCATGGATCAACGGCTTCCACCTGGGCCGCTACTGGAACCGGGGCCCCCAGCGCACGCTGTACGTCCCGGCCCCCGTCCTGCGCCCCGGCACCAACGACCTGGTCCTCCTGGAACTCCAGGCCACCACCGCCACCCGCGCCCACCTCACGGACGCACCGGACCTCGGCCCGGCGGCGCACTGACCCTCCCCGGCGCCGTCCCGCTCCCGCCACCTGACCACAGCCCCCGGCACCGACCGGCCTATCCTGTGGACCGGCGGGAGCGGGCCCCGACGCCCGCGCCGCCACCCGCACCACCCCGTCACCCGCAGCACCAGAACCGGACCCGGGCCCGGACCGGAACCCCGGGCCGGGCTCGGGCCGGAACCCGGAGCCGGACCCGGGCCGGCCGGATTCGGCGAAGGACAGAAGAGGGCACCCGATGACCCCGAGCGCCGCCGACGACCCGGCGACCAAGGGAGGCCGCAGCCGCCGCAACTT
The DNA here is from genome assembly GCF_040682975.1 of Streptomyces sp. NPDC051051. Lineage (NCBI taxonomy): Bacteria > Bacillati > Actinomycetota > Actinomycetes > Kitasatosporales > Streptomycetaceae > Streptomyces > Streptomyces sp. NPDC051051. The sequence goes on along the minus strand of NZ_JBFBCB010000005.1, from coordinate 115,986 downwards.
CGCGGGCGCGCGCCCCGTGATGGCCGACGTGGCGCACCTGGCCGGCGTCTCCAAGCAGACCGTCTCGCGGGTGCTGAACGACCACCCGGCCGTACGCCCGGAAACCCGCGAGGCGGTCCTCGCGGCGATGCGCACGCTCGGCTACCGCCCGAGCCGCAGTGCCCGCTCGCTGGCCAGCGGCCGGACCCGGATGCTCGGGGTGATCTCGTTCGACGCGGCCCGCTACGGCCCCGCCTCCACCCTGACCGCGATCAACACGGCCGCGCAGGAAGCCGGTTACCTGGTCAGCGCGATCGCCCTGGACACCGCCGACCGCGACACGGTCGTACGTGCGGCGGACCGCCTGGCGGCGGAGGGCGCGGACGGCGTGATCGCGATCGCCCCGCAACTGCGCGTGGCGAAGGCGCTGGCGGAGGCCCGGCTGGACACCCCGCTGGTGGTCCTGGACAACGACCTCGGCGACGGCACCCCGGTGGTCACCTCGGACGCCCGCACCGGAGCCCGCAAGGCCACCGAACACCTCCTGTCCCTCGGCCACCCCACGGTCTGGCACGTGGCCGGCCCGAGCGGCTGGGCGGCGGCGGACCGCAGGGCGGAAAGCTGGCGGGCCACCCTGGAGACCGCCGGAGCCCCGGTCCCCGCCCCCCTCCTCGGCGACTGGAGCGCCGACTCCGGCTACGGCCTCGGCCGCGAGCTGGCGCGAAACCCGGAGATCACCGCGGTCTTCGTGTCCAACGACCAGATGGCCCTCGGCGTCCTGCGCGCCCTGCACGAGGCGGGCCGCCGCGTCCCCGACGACGTCAGCGTGGTCGGCTACGACGACATCCCGGAGGCGGCCCACTTCCTCCCCCCGCTGACCACCGTCCGCACGGACTTCGGGGACATCGGCACCCGCGCCCTCCACGTCCTCCTCGACCGCATCGACACCCCGGCGGCGCCCCCGCCACCCCTGACGGTCACCCCCGTGGACCTGATCGTCCGCGACAGCACGTCGGCACCCGCACGGGAACGCTGACCTCGTCCCGCCGCCGGGCGATGCCGGACGCGGGCGCGCTCCCCGTGCCGGCCCTCGTCCAGGTCGTCGCATCCATCCGGCAGGGGGAGAACCGGCACCCGATGCCGGTTCTCCCCTCTTCGGGAAATACCCGGGAGCGGTATGTCACGGCCATCGCCGCCAGGGAGTGAGGTGCCCCTTGACAGGCTTTGGATCCGGAGCAAGGCTTGTCGGATAAAGGAGTTGGGCAAACCGTCCGACCGCGCGGAGTGGGTGGGTTCATTTCCCCCGACCCGTATGCGGGAACAAGAGGACCGATGCACCTCCCGTGACATCTGCGTTCTGCGCTCATCGTCGGCGGGCGGTGCGAACACTGTCGATTCCGCAGAGCGCTCACATCATGCCTCGCGCCACGAGACACAGAACGACGTCTCGCCATGGCGGAGCGCGGTTCTGGGTCTTTCCGAACGGCAGCGCACATCAGGGTCGGCACAGCAGGCCGACGAAGCAGGACGAGGAAGTCAGAGAGAACCCCATGAGTCTCCGGAAGACCATCCGGGCCTGGGAAGACCCGGAGTACCGCAGCAGCCTGAACACCGAAGAGCTCGCCGACCTGCCGGAGAATCCGGCGGGGATCATCGAACTCACCGACGCCGAGCTGGGGCAGGTTCTGGGCGGCGCCCAGAGCGGAGCCAGCGTCGGCTGTAACACCAAGACCTGCGTCACGACCCGAGGCAACTCGGCGAACCCGTGCCGTAACTGCTGACCGCGCATGTCCGGCACGGTCGGACGTACCGCGGTTCCGTCAGCCGGCACGGTCGGTGACAGGTGAATCCCCTGATGCTGGAAGTCAGGGTCCAGGGAAACGAGGCGAGGGCTGCCAGACACCGTCCGGCAGCCCTCGCCGACGTGCCGGGGAGCAGAGGACGGAAACCGAGGGAGCAACCGGACCATGAAAGCGGAAGAGGTGTGGGAGGCTCCCGAGTGGTACCGCGCATTGCCCCTCTTCGAACGCGGTGACACACGAAAATCCCGCCCGCCGCAGACGTCTCCCCCTTCGAACCGCTTTCCCGCGGCGGCGCTCGACCACCTGGACGCCTGGAAGAGCCAGAAACCCTTCGACCGTGGGCCGCTGTTCGCTCGGCGACTGGCTCTCGGCTCGCTCTCGGAACGTGATCTGCTGGCTCTGCTGGCGGAGCCGGCACCCTCTCTCAAGGCCCGTGTCCAGGCCACCCCCGACTGGCTCGTCGTTCTCCGTGACGCGTTCACGCATCCGGAAGCCGCCGAGGAACTGGTGCCGCTGCTCGAGAAGACCGAGGCGGATCACCCTCTCGCCGGATGTCTGCCGGCGCTCGGCCCGCTTCTCCGGCACTTTCTCGACCGTCTCCAGGAAAGGGTGCGCGGGCTTCGCGTGGAAGACGATTCCCTCCCCTTCGAAACAGCGATACTCCCCGGGGTGTTCCTGGCGAATCTCGCACCCCTCGTCCTCTTCCAACTCAGCAGACCACTCCTGATCGAGCTGCACGTCGCCCGCATCGAAGGGCACTTGAGGGGCGAGACGGCGGAGGAACGTTTCGAGGACTTCGTCCGAAGGCTCCGGCAGGACGGCGCCATCGTGGCGCTCCTCGCCAAGTATCCGGTGCTCGCGCAGCAACTGGTGCTCACCACCGAACAGTGGGCCGACTACCTGTACGAGTTCCTGACGCATCTGTGCGCGGACTGGCGGACCATCCGCACGACCTTCGCCCAGGGCACCGACCCCGGGCCGCTGGTCGACCTGGAGGCCGGCAAGGGGGACCGGCATCGTCGCGGCCGCACCGTGCTGCTGCTGCGGTTCCGCTCGGGGATGAAGTTGCTGTACAAGCCGAGGTCGCTGAGCGTCGACGCGCACTTCCAGGAGTTGCTGTCCTGGTTGAACGACCGGGGGGCCGAGCCCCGCCTGCGGCCGCTGAAGGTGGCCGACCGCGGGAACCACGGCTGGGCGGAATGCGTCGACGTGGCACCGTGCACCCGCGAGGAGGAGGTCGTCCGCTTCTACCGGCGTCAGGGAAGCTACCTGGCCCTGCTGTACGCCCTGGACGCTGCCGACCTGCACAACGAGAACCTGCTCGCCGCGGGCGAGCACCCCGTGCTCGTGGACCTGGAGGCCCTGTTCCACCCGCACGTCGACGCCGAGGGGCCGGCCCCGGCGAACCTCGCGACGGGAGCACTGGACCGTTCCGTGTGGCAGGTCGGGCTGCTGCCGCGGCGTGTGTGGTCCGACCGGAGTTCCATCGGCGTGGACATGAGCGGCCTGGGCGGGCAACCGGGCCAGATGAACCCCCATCGGCTCATCGGCTGGGAAAGGCCGGGGACGGACGAGATGCGGGCGGTCCGACGGCGTACCGAGCTGCCCGTGAGCGAGAACCGGCCCCGCCTGGGCGACCGGGACGTCGAGGTCTGGAGGTACCGGGACGCCGTGCTCGCCGGGTTCACCGGCATGTACCGGCTGCTCGGCGAGAACCGGGCCGCCCTGCTGGCGGAACAGCTCCCGCGCTTCGCCCACGACGAGACCCGCGTCGTCGCCCGCTCCACGAACGTGTACGGCCTTCTCTGGTACGAGAGCTTCCATCCGGATCTGCTGCGTGACGCGCTCAGACGTGATCGCTTCTTCGACCACCTGTGGATCGAAGCGGCGCAACGCCCTCACCTCGCCCCCCTCGTCCCCGCGGAGCAACGGGATCTGTGGCACGGCGACATCCCGCTGTTCCGCACCTGTCCGGGCGGCCGCGCGGTCCTCACCGCGGAGGGGGAGCGCTTCGAGGACTTCCTCGAAGCGCCCAGCCTGGAGGTGGTGCGAGAACGAGTGGAGCGGCTCGGTGACGACGACCTGGCCAAACAGACCTGGATCATCAGGGCGTCGCTGGCCACGCTCCTCATGGACTCCGAGGACCGGATCAGCGGGCCGGAGCACATCCGGTCGAGGAAACGGCCTTCCCCGGTGACCGGGCGGACACGGCGAGAACGACTGCTGGCACTGGCGAGTTCCCTCGGGAAGCGTCTCGACGAGCTCTCCCTGCAGGACGAGGACCGCGCCCACTGGCTCGGCGTGGGCCCCCTGGACGCATCGACGTGGGGCCTCTTCCCCTCCGGCCGTGACCTCTATTCCGGAACCAGCGGAATCGCCCTCTTCCTGGGCTACCTCGGGGCGGTCACCGGCGAACCCTCCGTCACGCTCCTCGCGCACAAGGCACTGACATCGGCACGCCTGCAGGTGAGGGAAGGGCTCCAGGAACAGGCGGACGCCGGCGGACCACCTGCGACCGTCGGCGCTTTCGACGGCCTCGCCTCGGCCGTGTACGTCCTCACCCACCTGGGCGTCCTCTGGGCCGAGCCGGACCTTCTCGACGAAGCGGCCGAAGTGGTCGAGCGGCTCCCCGGGCTCATCTCCGGGGACCGCGCGCTGGACGTCGTCTACGGTTCGGCCGGATGCATCCTCTCGCTGCTCGGCCTGCACGCGGTCCGTCCCTCACCACGGACCTCGGACGTCGCGACCCGCTGCGGCGAGCGGCTCCTGGCCACGGCCCGCCCCGTGCACCGCGGCATCGCCTGGACGACGCTCGAGGACCAACCGCCGCTGGGCGGGTTCTCGCACGGCACGGCCGGCATCGCCCTGAGTCTTCTGCACCTGGCCGCACACAGGGGCGACGACCGATTCCGGCGAGCGGCCCTCGGCGCCCTCGACTACGACCGCAGCCTCTTCGTGCCCGAGCTGGACAACTGGTCCGACCTGCGGGTCTTCCCGCCCCGAACCATCCGGGACGATCCGGTTCAGCCGGCCGTCGAACTGCCCCGGAAGACCATGGTGGCCTGGTGCCACGGTGCCCCGGGCATCGGTCTGGCACGTCTCGCCGCCCTGGAGCACCTCGCCGACGCGACGACACGGGACGAGATCGACACCGCCCTGCGCACCACCCGGCAGTACGGCTTCGCCATGAACCACTCGCTCTGCCACGGCGCGCTGGGGAACATCGAGCTCCTCCTGACGGCGGCGCGGACGCTCGGCAGACCCGAAGACCACGACGCGCTGGAACGGGCGACGGCTTCGGTCGTGACGGGCATCGAGGAGGAGGGCTTCGTGACGGGAGTGCCCCTCGGAGTGGAGACGCCCGGGCTCATGACCGGACTGGCGGGAATCGGCTACGAGCTGCTCCGGCTGGCGGACCCCGACAAGGTGCCGTCCGTTCTTCTTCTGGCTCCTCCACGGTGGCGGCCGCGGGGCTGAGGGAAAGGACCACTGGCCGTGACCCACCGTCCGATCTTCCGGGAGAGCGCCGTCGAGTCCTATCGGCGCGGCGCCGCGAAGGACATCGTGCCCCGCCTCACCTTCCGACCGGTCGTCGTCTGCCTCTGGCTGCTGCTGGCCGTACTGATCGCCACCGCGGCACTGGCCTGGTCCGTACGGGTGCCGGCCTATGTCAGCGCCCAGGGCACGGTGCTCGCCGACGGTGCCCGGGCCGGACCCGGCGGCGGCACGACGACGACGGCCGTCCTGTTCCTGCCGGCGGACCGATCGGCGCACGTACGCGCCGGCCGGCACGTCCAGGCTCAGATCGGCTCCTCGGGTCCGGCGGTGGCGGGGGTCGTCGTCCGGGTCGAGCCGGACGTGACGGGCCCGGACGCGGCACGGACCCGGTACGGATTCGAGCCCGGCCCCGACACCGTCCGGCAACCCTGGACCGTCGTGGTCGTGCGGCTCGGACAGCCGCTGCCGGCGGCCGCCTACGGCGGGAGTCTCCTGACCGCCCGGGTGGAGGCCGGGTCCCAGCGGATCCTGACGCTGTTCCCCGCACCGGGCGCGCCCATCGGCGGTGCCGCGTGACGAACCCGTTCACCTGGTTCATCGACCACCGACCGCGCCTGCGGGCGGCACAGGGCGCCGTCCGCGGGCCGCACCGCAGGAGAGTGCCCGAGGTCAGGCAGATGAGCGAGGTGGAATGCGGCATCGCCTGCCTGACCATGATGCTCAACTTCTACGGCTGCCGGACCTCGCTGTCGGAGCTGCGGACACGTTGCGGCGTCGGCCGCGACGGCCTCTCCGCGCTGGAGATCGTCAGGATCGCCCGGGACCACGGCATGCGGGTGAGGACCGTCTCGCTGCCGCGGAACGACCTGCGTTTCGTGGCGCTCCCCGCGATCGTCCACTGGGAGTTCACCCACTTCGTCGTCGCCGAACGGTGGTCGCGCAAGCACGTCGACGTGGTCGATCCCGCCAGAGGACGCTGCCGGCTGACACAGGACGAGTTCGACGCCGGATTCACCGGCGTGGTCATCCTCCTCGAGCCGGGCGCGGCCTTCGACCGGCGTACCGCCGCCGCACCCGGCGCGACCTTCCGGGGGTACGTCGTCCAGTTCCTGCGGCAGGCGCCCGGAACGGCGCTGCAACTGCTCGGAGTCTCCCTGCTGCTGATCCTGCTCGGCCTCGTCCTGCCGATCCTGACCGCGGTCGTGATCGACCAGGTCCTGCCCTTCCGGATGCGCGACGTCATGCCGGTCCTGGGGATCGGTATCGTCGCGGTCTTCATCGCCCAGACCGTCGCGACACTGCTGCGCGAATGGCTGCTGGTGTACCTGCGGGCGCGTATCGACGTCAGCATGATGCTCGGCTTCGTCGAACACCTTCTCGAACTGCCCTACAAGTACTTCCAGCAACGGTCGACCGGCGATCTGCTCGCCCGGGCGGCCAGCAACGCCATGCTGCGGGAACTGCTGAGCAACCAACTGCTGTCCGCCGTCATGGACAGCGGGCTGGTGATGTTCTACCTGCTCCTCCTCTTCTGGCAGTCCCCGCCGTTCGGCGCGCTCACGCTGGGCGTCGGCCTGCTGGGAGCGACGGTCCTCATGCTCAGCAACGGCACCATCGGCCGGTTGTCGGGACGCGAGCTGGCCGCCTTCGGAAAGTCCCAGGGGTACCTGGGCGAAGCGATCGTCGGCATCGGAACGCTGAAAGCGGCCGGCGCCGAAGCACAGGCGTTCGACCGGTGGTCGAACCTGTTCTTCGACCACCTCAACATCTCGCTGCGCCACAACTACGTCTCCGGCACCGTGGCCTCGATACTCGGCTCCCTGCCCTTCTTCGGCCAGCTCGGGTTGTTGTGGGTGGGCGCCACCCAGGTGCTCGACGGATCCATCAGCGTGGGCACGATGGTGGCGCTCCTGTCCCTGGCCGCCGCCTTCTTCGCGCCGCTCACGTCGCTCGTCGACAGCGCCCAGCAGTTCCAACTCGTCAGCGCCAACCTCGACCGCATACGGGACGTGACCGAGGCGGAGCCGGAGCAGCCGTCATCAGCGCACCGACCGGCCCCACGCCTGTCGGGGCACCTGCGGATGGACGGGGTCGGGTTCCGCTATTCGCAGACGGGTCCCCAGGTGCTGCGCGACATCAACCTGACCGCACGGCCCGGAGAGAGGATCGCGATCGTCGGGCACTCCGGTTCGGGCAAGAGCACACTCGGCGAACTGCTGCTCGGACTCTACGTCCCCACCCAGGGGGACATCTTCTACGACGGCGTCTCGCTGCGGGACGTCAAGTGGCAGGAGCTGAGACGCCAGTTCGGCGTCGTGCTGCAGGACAGCGCCCTGTTCAGCGGTACGATCCTGTCCAACATCACGCTCAGCAACCCGTCGATCAAGCGCGAGCGGGTCGTCGCGGCGGCCGAGCTGGCCGCGATACACGACGACATCATGGCCATGCCGATGCAGTACGACACCTTCGTCTCCGAGGGCGGGAGCGCCCTGTCCGGAGGACAGCGACAACGGCTGGCCATCGCACGGGCGATCGCGCACAAACCGGCGATCATCATGCTCGACGAGGCCACCAGTCATCTGGACGTCGAGACCGAGCGAAGGGTCGCGGAGAACCTGCGCACTCTGGGCTGCACCCAGATCATCGTCGCGCACCGCCTGAGCACGATCCGCGACGCCGACACCATCCTGGTGCTCGACCAGGGAACCATCGTGGAGCGGGGCAGCCATCACGACCTGCTGCGCAGAGGCGGCCCCTACGCGAGGCTCGTGCACCAGCAGCTCGAGCCGGACGCGCGGGCACGGCCCCGCCCCGGTGTCCCCTGACGGCCGCGGACGACGGTCCCCCTCCTCCGCGGCCCGAGGCGCCGTCGCCTGCCCGGAGCCGGCCGGACCGGGAGACCGAACCGCCGCCGGACCACGACCCCGACCCGTCTCCGACACGCGCACCTGTGGGGCTGTCGATGCTGTTGGGGCGCTGTAAGGCTCCAGTGACTGTTGTGGCGGCTGGGGCGATCGATCGTCGGTGGGCACGGGTGGTTCGGAGGCCGGACCGTGACTAAGGGGGGTGAGCAGTGCTAGAAAGGCCGGATGGGAGACCGTTTTGCCCGATTTACGCATATATCGCGGTTGTGGTCACTGGTGCGGAAGAACACGCGAAGCGTCGCGGGGCAGATGTTCCTCATGCAGGTGGCACTGGTGGTGCTGCTCGTGGCATTCGCCGTCTTCGCCCTCGTCCTGCAGTCACAGCGGCACACCGACGCCGAGGCCAAACGGAGATCCATAGCCGTCGCGCAGACTTTCGCGCACTCCCCGGGCGTGCTGTCCGCACTGCGAGCCCCCGATCCCTCGCAGGTCCTGCAGCCGCTGACCGAGGCCGGACGCAAGTCCGCGGGCGTCGACTTCGTCGTGGTGATGAACACGGAAGGGATCCGTTACACCCATCCCCTGCCGGACCGGATCGGGAAGCGGTTCGTGGGGAAGATCGAGCCGTCGCTGGCGGGAAAGGTCTACACCGAAAGCGTGGACGGCCCCCTCGGCCGGGAAGTCCAGGCGACCGTGCCCATCCGGAACACCCGGGGCCGCGTGGTGGCCCTCGTCTCCGCCGGGCTGAAGGTCAAGAACGTGACCAGTCTGGTGGAGCGGCAGATACCGATCATCCTGACCGCCGGGGCGGGCGCGCTCGGAGCGGCCACCGCCGCCACGGTGCTGGTGAGCAGGCGGCTGCGACGGCAGACCCACAGCCTGGCCCCGAACGAGATGGCCCGCATGTACGAGCACCACGACACCGTGCTGCACTCCGTGCGCGAAGGGGTGCTCATCGTCGACGGCGAGGGGCGACTGCTGCTGGCGAACGACGAGGCCAGGCGGCTCCTGGAATTGCCCCCGGACGCAGAGGGGCAGCGTGTGTCCGCGATGCCGACCCTCGAACCGGAGATGATGTCGTTGCTCAGCTCCGGCCGCGAGGCCAATGACGAGGTGCACCTGGCCGGACCGCGGCTGCTGGTGGTCAACCAGAGGCTCACGGACTACGGCGGAGGCCCCAAGGGCACCGTGGTGACGCTGCGCGATTCCACGGAACTGCGGGCCGTGTCGGGCAGGGCCGAAATCACGGGTGAACGGCTGAAGCTGCTCTACGACGCCGGACTGGGCATCGGCACCACCCTGGACGTGGTCCGAACGGCCGACGAACTCGCCCGGATCGCCGTCCCCCGTTTCGCCGACTTCGTCACCGTGGACCTGGCCGACGCCGTACTGCACGGCGAGGAACCGGCGACCACGGCAAAGGGAATGAGACGTGTCGCCGTATGCGGCATCCGCGACGACCATCCGCTCTACGAGAAGGGCAGGCTGATCGACTTCCTGCCCTCCACGCCCCAGGCACGCGGCTACGGCACCGGCCGCTCGGAACTGGTGGCCGACCTGTCCACCGCGACGGGCTGGCACCTGCAGGACCCGGAACGCACCGAACAGATCGTGGACTACGGCATCCATTCGCTCATAGCGGCTCCGATCCAGGCCCGCGGTGTCGTGCTGGGCACGGTCAACTTCTGGCGCTCCGAGGAGCACGACCCCTTCGACCGGGAGGAGCTCTCGCTGGCGGAGGAACTGGTGGCTCGCGCCGCGGTCAGCATCGACAACGCCCGCCGGTACACGCGCGAGCACGCCCTGGCGGTCACCCTCCAGCGCAGCCTGCTGCCGCGGGGCCTGCCCGAGCAGAGCGCCCTCGACGTCGGCTACCGGTACCTCCCGGCCCAGTCGGGTGTGAGCGGGGACTGGTTCGATGTGATTCCCCTGCCGGGCAGCCGCGTGGCGCTGGTCGTCGGTGACGTGGTCGGTCACGGCCTGCACGCCGCCGCGACCATGGGGCGGCTGCGGACCGCGGTGCACAACTTCTCCACGCTCGATCTGCCGCCCGACGAACTGCTGAGTCATCTGGACGACCTGGTCGGGCGCATCGACCAGGACGAGGCGTGCACGGACAGCCCCGCCGCCGTCGTGGGCGCCACCTGCCTGTACGCGATCTACGACCCCACGACGCGCCGCTGCACCATGGCACGCGCGGGGCACCTGGCTCCCGCGCTGGTCCGCCCTGACGGAAACGTCACCTTTCTCGACCTGCCGCCGGGTCCACCACTGGGTCTCGGCGGCATGCCCTTCCAGGCCGCCGAGCTGGACATCGCCGAAGGCTCCCAGCTCGTCCTCTACACCGACGGCCTCATCGAGGACCGGACCCGCGACCTCGACGAGGGAATGGAACTCCTGCGCAAAGCCCTGGCGGGCCAACCCGAGCGCGCGCCGGAGGAGAGCTGCCAGGCCGTGCTGGGATCGCTGCTGCCCGAACGCCCCAAGGACGACGTGGCTCTGCTCATCGCCCGTACCCGTGCGCTGCCGCCGGAACGGATCGCCGAGTGGGACGTACCGCCCGATCCGGCCGCCGTCGCCGGGGTACGTGCCGCGGCGACCGACAAGCTCGACGAGTGGGGGCTGTCCGAACTGGGCTTCAGCACGGAACTGGTGCTGAGCGAGCTCGTCACCAACGCCGTCCGCTACGGTTGCGAGCCGATCCACCTGAGGCTGATCCACGACCGCACGCTGATCTGCGAGGTGGCCGACGGCAGCAGTACCTCGCCCCACCTGCGGTATGCCGCGACGACCGACGAAGGCGGCCGGGGCCTGTTCCTGGTGTCGCAGCTGACCGAGCGCTGGGGGACCCGGTACACCGCCCAGGGCAAGGTGATCTGGGCCGAGCAGGCACTGCCGAAACCCTGAGACGTCCTTCGCTTCCGCGCCCGGAGCGCCTCCAGCACTTCCGGACGCCGTTCCGACGCCCGCCCGGAGCGGGCCCGTCGGCGGACGCACACGCTAAGACCCCGGCCTCAGCGTTTCCGCTGGTGACGGGGTCTTTGGGCACCTTCTGCAAGGTGCCCCCGGCAGGATTCGAACCTGCGCACATGGCTCCGGAGGCCAGGTGAGAGCGAAGGCTGTCGGGGCTCTGACCTGCGGGGGAGTGGTGCCGGTGGCGGGACTCAACCAAGATCATCACGCCCCTATTACGTGGGCGCCCTGTCCGGGGGTGGGGCCGCGCCGTATCGTCGGAGACATGATCTCGGGCACTGGCGGCGAAGCGCACGACGACGGCACGGAGTTCACGGCGGAGGGCATGGAAGCCGTCATGCGTGAGGCGTGCGAGGCGGCCGGCCTCGACTCCACGGGGGCAGAACTTCTACGCCTGGGCTCCAACGCGGTGTACCGGCTGGCGTCCTTACCGATCATCGTCCGTATCGCACGTGATCCTGCCGTCCTGGCGGAGATGGAACGCGCCGTGGGCGTCGCCCGGTGGCTCGGGACGATCGAGTTCCCGGCCACACGAGTGCCAACCGCCATCGCACAACCCGTCCTCGTCCGCGGCCTGGTGGTGACCTTCTGGGAGAGCGTCCAGGAGCGAGAGGAGTACGCGACGGTCGGCGAGCTGGCCGACCTGCTCCGTCGCCTGCACTGGTTGGAAGAACCCGAGTCGCTGGGGTTGCCCTACTTCGATCCCCTGGCCAAGCTGTCGGCCTCGCTGGACGGCTTGCACGCTGTCTCTCCGGAGGACCGGTCCTTCCTGGATGAACGAGCGGCCAAGCTCGCCAAGGAGTACGACCGGCTGGACTTCGTGTTGCCTTTCGGCCTGATCCACGGAGACGCCAACATCGGGAACATCCTCCGCCACCGGGACGGTCATGCGGTCCTGATCGACCTCGACGGATGCGCCCTCGCCCCGCGCGAGTGGGACCTGATCCTGACCGCCCTCTACTACGACCGGTACGGCTGGCACACCAGGGCGGAGTACGCGGAGTTCGTCCACCGCTACGGCTTCGACCTCATGAACTGGCCCGGATACGAGACCTTGGCCGATCTGCGGGAGCTGATGATGGTGGCGTGGCTCGGTCACCAAGTCGACGTGAGTGAGCGCTCTGCGACCGAGTTCGCCCGGCGGATGAGGTCGTTGCGGACGGGCGAGGGACGCGACTCGTGGAGTGCCTTCTAGGCACTGGCAGCGCAGCACTGGCTAGCTCCGTGACCCTGGAGCCTGCCGAGAAGACCTACGTTCCCGCGGCGATCCACAGCCTGTGCTCGCTTGCCTCGTCTGCGAGGTCGCGTGCAGCGGCACTGTGGCCGGCGGCGCTGAGGTTCCGGCGGAACTCGGCGAGGTAGCTGACACACCGCGCCGACTTGAGTTGTTCGCCGAGATCCAGAGCATCCAGGGCTACACGGCATGCCTCCTCGACGTCCCCCGCGCGCAAGTGGGCGTCGGCGAGGACCATCGTCGCGAAGAAGTCGCTTCGTACATGGCTGCCGCTCATGGCGTTCTCGGCGTGGGACACCGCCCGGCGGGCGCTGTTGACGTCGCGGAAGCAGTGGGCGGCTTCGGCGGCGAGCTCGGCCTCGTCGAAGTAGCTGATCCACTCCGGCTCGTCGTCGCTGTTTCGACCTTCGAGGGCCTTGGTCGCCGCGTTGAGCGCGGCCTCGCAGGCGGCGACGTCTCCGGTGCGAGCAAGGGCGCGGGCCTCCATCGCGTGGAACTGAGCCCGCAGCGTCGGTGTGGCCACCGGAGAGATACCCATGAGCGCTGCACGGGCAAGAGTCGCGGCCTGCGTGTACCGCCCCAAGAAGGTCGCCTGGTGGCTCATCGCTGACAGGATGCTGCCCGCGAGCCGGCGGTCGTTGGCGTCCTGGGCGAGGCGGAGGGCCTGGAGGAAGTACCTCTGGGCAAGTCCGTGGTGGCAGGCGTCGTAGGACATCCAACCGGCAAGAAGCGTCGCTTCCGCCACGGTCGAGAACAGGGCCCTGCCCACCTGCTCGGTGTACCGGCCTTGCAGGAGCGGGGCCACGTCGTTGTTGAGGTACTGGATGACCGAGTGGCGGGCATGGTCGCCGCCGAACTGATCGTCAAGCTGGGCGAACATGTCCGCGGTGGTCTTGATCGCTGCCACGTCGCCGAGACCGACTCGCACCCCCTCGGCACGCGGCCGGGGAATGCTCGGCTCGGGAGCAACGAGCCACCGGAGGGATGCCTCGTTCCATGCAGGCTCGGACGGCTCCGCGGTGAGTAGAGGGTCGTAGTGGTTGAGGTCCGCGCGCCACAACTGGCCGACCGTCTGAATGGCGTCATCAGGGCTGGCGGGGTACGAGGCGTCGAGTACCGAAGCGTCCTTCGCCTCTCCGTAGTCCAGGCCGAGTTCCGTCGGACTCGTCGCGAAGGCATCACACAGAAGTGGCCCGTAGAAGTCGTCGGGCGAGCTGTGCCCGTTCTCCCAACTCGCGATACGGCGCTTCACACTGGCGTCCGAAGGGAGTTGATGCCCGCGCTGGGATGCCGCTCGACGTAACTCCCTCACTAACCGCGGCTGACTCCAGCCCCGGCCGGTGCGAGCTTCCCGTAAGCGGGCACTGGTCGGCTTCATGAGGACGTAGCCCTTCATTCCCTGTGCGTACGCCGGTGCGAACACTCGGTCTGCCCGACCGAATGTACGCGCTGGTCATTGCTTCTTGCACGTAGTAATCGGAGATCGCTCGCAAGGAACAGGTGACGGGGGATGACGCGACGGGCGTGGACGCGTCATCCCCCGTCACCCCTCATCATCTGCCCTGGCCAGGTGCCGGGCCGGGAGTGTGGACCTACGGCGGCACCGAGGCCGCACCGCAGTCCGACTGAGGGTGAGATGACGTGCAGAGGATGACCAGGCGGGGCATGGAGTGGCTGTCTGCGGCAGCGGACAACCCGACTGAGTGCCGACAGGTTTGGGCGGATGACCCGCGGATGCCCTGCCTCCTGCCGACCGGCCGCTTCTTCGACGTGGTGAGCGTGGAACAGCGCCTCGGAATGGAGATGTTCGACCGCTTCCAGCGCAGCGGGATGCCGATGGGACCTTCGGTCATCGACCGCAAGGCGCAGCGAGTCGGATTCTTCCTGGGCTCGCAGAGCCGCGAGACCTTCACGTACTACCTCGACCGTGAAACCTCGTCTCCGCCGCCTTACCGCTACCTAAGCGATGGTTCGGCCGTCGTCGTGCCCGGCCCCATTCCGCTGTCCGAGGACCGCTATCAGTGGCTCCGGGCACCGACGCGTCGGCCGGAGGCCAACCCGCTGCGGCCGGTGGCTCTCGCGACTGCGCTGGTCGCCTCCGCTGAGCTCTTGGCGAGGATCGACCGCTTCGACGAGCAGTACCCGACTCCTTACGCGGCGGTTGCTGCGCTCCCCGAGGAGACGACCACCGATGCCGGATGAGCCGACCGTCGGGCGCGACGCCGCCGCGTGGTCACCTCTCGACAGCGACGGCTGGTACGCGGCTCGAAACGCCACCACCGCATTGCGAGACGTCCTCGTGCGCGCCGGCCTGGAGAAGGACTTCCCCTACCTGCGTGCGGACTTGAACGCCTTCGGACACGGCCTCGTCGAGCTGGGACGTGTCTCACCCGATACGGCCGAGCGACTCGCCGAGCTCCTACGTCTGGCACTGGCAAGCGGATACGGCCGCGACCGTGACGGCGACGGTCACGCGTCAACCACAGCCGAAAAACACAAGGGAAGGACCTGACGTCATGACCGACCGGCGAGGAGTGGTGGCCAAACGGGCGGAGGACCTGGTGCCCGGCGTGCCCTACGTCCGAGGCTGGAACCGTGCGCGCCGAAGCGCCGGCACCCTGGCGGACCAACTCGTGCTGCTCGGGTTGGACTCCGACTTCCCCGGCTTGATGGCCGACGTGAACGTCCTCGGCGACGGATTGGTGCAGCTGGGAACCGTGCGCCCTGACGCGGCCGAAATGCTGGCGAAGCTCATCGCGGCAGGACTCCAAGCAGAGCTGCACGGCACGACGACCGAGACATCCGCCGTCTGAACCGCTCCTCGAACGCCGGTCGCCGCGGTTCGAGCGTGCTCCTGTGGCTGGCTGGTTTGGCCCTGTACGACATCGTTCCCCCAACGCTGTCGTACGGGGCCACTTGCTGTTTTGACGAACTTGACTGGCCTGTCGCTCGGCCGGGACCGGCGCCCCAGCGCCGCAGCCCGGACGGAGCGGCAGGCCAGCCATGACATCAGCTTGGGTGCTTCAGGGGCGGGAAGCTTGCTGACCTGCGGTGTAACGGTGTCGACGCCTGACGTCCGCGGCTTGCATTCCTCGGTGTTCCCCGTGGCTTCCCGCCCGACCTGGCACGGTTCTGGCACGTCTGCCGGGGTGCCGAATGACTCCGCACCCACCTTTCGTCTTCATGCGTCGGCCGTTGTCGGTGCGGTCCCGTAGCTTGAGGCCATGGTTGGTACAGGCGAGAAATTCCCTCACTTCGGCGAGTCGTCGGCGGTGGGCCATCCTGCTGCGGGCGTCCAGCCTTACTACGCGCAGCGCGCTGCATTGCTGGGGCAGAGGTACGGGAGCGTCACCTTCGAGGAGGTGCATGGCGGGGTGTTGGATCTGCTTCCGCCGGCGCCGGCGAAGGTGCTGGACGTAGGTGCTGGCACTGGGCGGGACGCCGCGGCAATCGCACGGCGCGGTTACCAGGTGGTGGCAGCGGAGCCGGTCTGTGAGCTTCGGGAGGTCGCGCAGAGCCTCAACCCGTGCGAGGACGTCCGTTGGGTCGAGGACTCGCTGCCCGCACTGTCCCACCTGCAAGGGCCTTTTGAGCTGGTGCTGCTGTCGGCTGTGTGGATGCACCTGGCGCCGGCCGGGCGTGGGCAGGCGATGGAGCGGCTGACCACGCTGCTGGCTCCGGCGGGGCTGCTGGTCGTCTCGCTTCGGCGCGGAGTCCCACCGACAGACCGGGTGATGTTCGATGTGCCCGCGGAGGAGGTCGTGCGGGACGGGGAGCGGCAGGCGCTGCGGTTGGTGCGGCTGGTAGAGGAGGGCGCGGACCGGCTCGGCCGTGCCGATGTGTGGTGGCAGACGGTTGTCCTGCGCAAGGGGGCCGCGTGAGCGGGCGCGAGTTCTACGCCCAGGATTCCTCGGCGCGCGCGTCGTGGCGGTTGGCAGTGCTGATGGGGGCCAACTCGCGCACCTACAAGTTCGCTCTCGGCCAGGCGCTGTTGGGGTTCGGGCGGACCGGGCGAGAGGAGATCTCCCTTGCCGAGCTCGCCGCTGCCTACAGCCTGGGCCTGGTGCAGCATTTGGCCCAGGACCCGCAGGCGCCGCAGACGATGGAGCTGGGCGAGAAAGACTTCCTCACCGTCGCTGGGCAGGAGAGAGCCGCGACGCTGGAGGCCGGCCAGCCCACCGAGCGTCTACTGACGGCCGCAGTGCGTTCCATGCCGATGATGGTGATGCAGAAGTTCCACAATCTCCGCGGTGAAACTGCAGTGCCCCACACCTTCTACGAGCTGGCAGGGACGGGACGGCAGCGAGTCGTGCGCCTGACTCCTGACCTGCTGCGACTGGCGCAGTCGGAGCAAGCATCAAGCCTGGCCGCGGAGCTGGGTGCGCGCTGGAGCATCGTGGAGAGCTCCTTCGCTGCCGGCGTCGGGCGCAGCCTCGTCGAGGAGGGCGTTACGGTCGACTGCGACACCCTTAAGATCACCGACAAACGCCGACGCCGCTCGGTGACCGGCATCGTTGACGCCACAGTCGGTTTTCAACACGGCCGCTGCCTGATCTGCGGCGATGTTCTGACCCCGGGCGACGCCATAGCCGTCGACCACGTCTTCCCGTTCTCCCTGATGCGTCGCTTCGACAGCGTCGGCTCCTGGCACGGTCCAGATCTGGACGCCCTGTGGAACCTTGCCCCCGCACATGCCCCCTGCAACGGAGCCAAAAGCGACCGACTACCCACCCCGGCCGAACTCGCCCGCCTCGCGGCCCGGAATGACGCAATCATGCAGTCCCCCCATCCCCTGCGTCGCACACTGCAACTCAGCCTGAAAAACGCCCTGCCCGGCCAGAAGACGCCCTCGTGGACCGAGTTCCTGGGAGCGATTCAGACAGCAGTCTGACTCCGAACCCAGAGGTCCTGGGCCACTCACGGACGGCGCGCATGGCTTCGAAGTGATCGCGACGGATGAGCACCGCTTCAGGAGTTCGGTCTGACCGCCTGTCCACCCGTGCTGCGCGGGGCGGCCGTGGCCGTGTCAGACCGAACCGCGCCGCCGCTGTCCGCTGTCCGCTGTCGTTGATGTCAGCCATGGATGTCACCTCGCATCCGCTGGGGTCACTTGCGACGCTTGCGTGTCTTCGCCTTGCGTTCGGCTTCCTTGCGCTTCTCGATGGTGTACGACGACCACTCGCCACGGTGCAGGTTGCATCGCGACGCACCGACCATCGCCAACCGCCGACACCGAGTGCCCTTCTCTGTGAGCGCTCCACATCTGGACTGCGTACGAGCCATGTCTCCCACCCCCGGTCTCGACCGTCGTGCGGACCAGTGCAGGATTGCCGGACACATGTCCTCTGTGGAAGGCGCACTGCTCCGCGCAGCGGTGCACGGCGGCCCAAGGAGGTCGCTCAGGGGCGCACGCTTTCCCACTGTGATGGTGACGCCGGAGGTCTCGGGCGGGGCCGTTCACCTGCGTTCATGGGTGGCCGGTTGAGCTAGTGGCTACTGGCTGCAATCTCGTCTGAACGTCCGCGAACGACAGCGAATGAGACGGAAACTGAGACGGAAGAGGGCCGAACTTCCCTCCTGACGCGGTGACTGT
Source organism: Streptomyces sp. NPDC051051 (assembly GCF_040682975.1). Taxonomy (NCBI): domain Bacteria; kingdom Bacillati; phylum Actinomycetota; class Actinomycetes; order Kitasatosporales; family Streptomycetaceae; genus Streptomyces; species Streptomyces sp. NPDC051051. The sequence continues at coordinate 98,043 of NZ_JBFBCB010000005.1, read as the reverse complement.
CCCGCGTGCCATCATCTGCACATGCTCAAGATCCCCGGATACGAAGGCGGCCCCTTGGTCCGGGGTGACGCCTACCTGGACGACCCGTTGTTCTGGCCTGTGCACCTCGGCTCCTGCCTGCGGGGGGAGGACGCACAACGAGCCGCGTTCGGTGCAGACTGGGATGCGGCCATGGAGCTGTATCGCGCACTGTCCGCCGAACATGAGTGGCCGGTGTTCAGTGTGCCGCTGCGCTCTGGTCACACCATCTACGTCGTCTACCGCAACTTCGTGGACGAATGGGGCGTGGACTATCTGATCCATCAGCCGGCTTGGTCCGAAGCGGAAACCCTCGCTGTGGTCGACGGTCACTTCATGGGGCCCGGCATGGCCTGGCCGGAACTGCTGTCCGCTGCTCGGCAGTCGGCAACAGAAGGCACTAGTGATGCTGACGCCCGTCTCTTGCTGCTCTTCCCCACGCTCGGCGACGCGCTGCTTCCTGACGATGCAGCCTCGGCTCTCACCACTTCGCTCGCGGCTCTCACCCTGATCGAAGAGCCCGCCAAGGTGGCAAGGATGCTCCTTGAGAACCAGGGCCAATGGGCTCCCGCTCGGTGGAGGTCGGCAGGCGGCATCTGGACCAACGACGGTGGGCACTCCTACCGAAACCCAAGCAACGCATTCGCTCTGCCCGAGGGGCGCCTTCTGGAGATCAGCAGCGCATTGCACGGCGGGAGCCGAGTACCACTTTAGGAGAGCGGCTGGGTGATCTGCGCGCTGATCTGCGGCTTCGTCAGCTGAGGAAGCGGGCGGCTACTCGACCGCAGGGCACCGGTGTTGACCCTGGCTGCCCCCTGCATCTGGCACGGTTGTGGCACGAACCCTAGCCGACGACAGTCAGCTACGACGGAGGATGCGCCGGCCGACCAGGCGTGCGTAGGTCGCGCTGCACCCCTATCGGCCAGAGCAAGCCGCGATGGCCGCAACTTATAAGTGACTCCGTGAAGCATGCGCGGGATCAGACCGATCACGGGATGCGAGGGGGGCACTCCAGCCACGACCGACTATTTCTAGCCAGCCTGAGAGGCTGGGCGCTTCGCAGCAAAGGAATTTTGTCACCATAGCCCGGAGGACGAGCAGCAAGGGGACGGAGGCGCCGAGTAAATGAGGGATGCCTTGGAAAACATCGAACTCACTGAGGCAGTGCAAGGATTGAGAGATCAATTGATTTCTTGTGTGGAATCATCCGCTGGCCAGCAAATCAAGTTTGAGGTCGAGGAGATAGACCTAGAATTCGCTGTAGAGCTGCGCCGAGACGTTAATGCCAAGGCTGGCTTTAAGGCTTGGGTCACTTCGGTTGACTTGCAGGGAGGAGCCGCCTGGAATTCCACCCACAGGGTGTCGATAAAACTGAGGCCGAAGGAATCAGGAAGTGGTAACCCGTTGGAGATCGGAAACCAAAGCAAAGTCGATATGGGTGAGTTCACCGCGCTCCCTGGAGAAAGCCGGACTTGAGCATGCGGTCTGCCGAGCGAATCGCGATTATCCAGGCTGCGCGGCAGGGCAGCGGATACCTGCTGAATCCGCGCCTAGTGCTGACATCTGCTCACCTATTCGATGATGCGGAGTTTGCGCATGTCGCTGTCCCAGGAGGCACCGGTGCGCAAAAGTGTCGGGTTATCTGGCGGCGACACGATGGGGCCTGCGATGCTGCGCTACTTGAAGCTACTGACGACCTAGTGGTGAATGTATCGAAATGTGGAATATCCGATGTTAAGTGGGGGAAGGTAAGTGACCTATCGGCTAGGGACAACTGTGAAGCCATTGGATATCCGCGCATTTCACTGCGCGATGGAGCGAGGCCAGACACTGAGCAGATAGTAGGGACTCTCAAGCCGGGATCATCTATCCTTCGTAATCGCTACATATTGGACAGTGCTCATTCTGCGCCTCCTGGCGGAAAAGATGCCTCGGGATCACCATGGCAAGGAATGTCAGGTGCGGCCCTCTTCCTGGATGATTACTTAATCGGTGTCGTCTCCGGAGATCCGGTGCAATGGGGGCACGCTCGTGTCGAGGCTGTACCCGCATCAGTCTTGATCGAAGACGAAAATTTTAGGCAAGTCATCCAAGGTGCGACAGGATCACAGGTCGAAATAACGGAAATACGCAGGCAGGCACCGCAGTCCTTGGCAACATCACGACAAATCGGTGATATCCATTGGTATCCTGTCTCTGAGGCGGAGCCGATCACGTTTGGGGTTCATCGGGCTCCCGACTCGCCCGGCCATCCACAGGTTGTAGAATACGTACCTCGCGGTGTCGATGTCGAATTGGATGACCATCTCGAAATCCTGGCGAGAGAAGGCGGTATGCTCCTTCTCACTGGAGATTCCGCCGCAGGTAAGACCAGAGCACTGTTTGAAGCCATGCGCCGTAACCTCGCAGGCTGGCTCGTCTGCAAACCCGATCCCGAAGCGAGTCTCTCAACCCTGCTTTCCTTGGATGGCAATGGGCAGAGGATAGTTTGGCTCGATGATTTGCATGACTATCTACACTCTGATGGCCTGACTCCAATGCTGCTGGATGCCTTAACTAGCCGTCGAGTGGTTCTACTTTCAACCTTGCGGACAGAATTTCACGAGCACTATACGGATGATAGGGACGTTCGATCCGTTACTCGAATAGACGGCCCACGCATTTCGTCTTCTCCTGGCAGAGTAATTCGTGCGGCCCGTCATGTCACAGTGGACCGCATCTGGACTCCCAGTGAGAGGCGGCGGGCTTCTCTGGTCTCAGATCCACGAATTACTGAGGCTCTCAATTCAGACAAATCGTACGGAGTTGCAGAATATCTGGCAGCGGGGCCCCAAATTCTCAAGATGTGGCGCTCCGCTTCCAGGGTAAGAGGAAACCCGCGTGGCGCTGCTCTCGTGGCAGCCGCTGTAGACCTAGCACGTACGGGGGTGGATTCCTCTCTACCTGCAGATGCAGTGGAGCGCCTGCATGAGCACTACCTAGAAGAGGTTGGCGGGCTGGCTCTGAGACCAGAAGGAGTTGATAAAGCATGGAATTGGGCAACTGATGTTGTGCTCGGGGTGACCGCATCTCTGAATCCGGGAAGGGGTGGCACATGGAAGCCATTTGATTATCTCGTATCTGACGTTGCTCGGCGATCGCCCGCAAGTGATCTGCCGGATTGCGTATGGGGCGAAGCCTTGCGTGTGGTCGATAATTCGCGCCGTACTTCTGTTGCGATGATAGCCAGAGTCGCCGGCCGACCGGACGTTGCGAAGGAGGTACTGGTACCGCTCGTCGAGGCGAATGACCCTGACGGCCTGATCAATCTAGGAGCCCTTTTGGCTTCTGAGAAAGATTATGAGGGTGCCAGCAGGTGCTTCCTGCAGGCTTCTGAACTCGGCGACTCAACAGGTACCCACAATCTAGGCGCTCTCTGTTACGTCAGAGATGATCTCAGTGGCGCCCTCCAGTGGTATTCGCTGGCCGTCGAGCGCGGGGAGCTGCAGTCAATCGGTGCTCTAGGGCTCGTCTATGACAAGCTAGGTGACCAAGATAAAGCGGTGGAGCTATGGAAGCGTGGCACTGAAGCTGGCGACCCAGCGAGTGCGCTTCACTATTCAGACTGGCTAGCGCTGAAGTTTCAATCGGATGAGTCGGTGGAGGCTTTGCGGATAGCGGCTGACGGGGAGATACCTTTCGCGACGCTCTCGTATGCTGGCGTGCTGCTGCGGAAAAAGGACCATGATCAGGCTAACGTTTACGTCTCTAAAGCCTACGACATAGCAAGGAAGCAGGCGCATCTAGGGGACTCTGTCGGCGCTCTGATGGCCGGAGTGATTGCTTACTCCTTTGGAAATCTAGGCGAGGGAAAAGGGTGGTGGGATAGGGCGCGCAGTAATGGTTTAGACGTAGATTGGTTGGTGCTTGAGGCTTCGCCTGACTTTCCTGGGTTGCGATACCTTGCGGTGAGTCGAGAGATGGTGGATAAGCTCGGAGAAGATGAAATCCGGCTCCTAATGCAGATTCTTTGGGCGGGGGACTGCCTAGACTGCGGGTATCCTCTAGCGGGCAGCGTACCGGCTCTGTATGTCGATGATTCGTACACTAGGGCAGACGCAAGGATATTTCATTTCGGCCTGTGCAGATACCCGCGCTGGAATGATTCTGCACTAATCACCATGTCGAACGACGTTGGTATCAGTTGGAAGTCGGTTAGCGCCGCGTTTTCGGTTGGAGATTCGTCTGGCGGTCCTGTCCCTACTCTTATCGTGAACCCGTCACTAGAGCGAGCCCAACTGAATCTGGACGGGGAGCAAGGGTGGACGGTGACGGGTGTGTACGGACCGCAATCGGTATTGGGATCGGCTCTCAACTTGCGGCCTTTGTGGTCCGGCTTTCCGCCCAGGGAAGCTGACTCTCTTGCGTGGGCCTTTATCGGTGACGGTGAGGTATCGGTGGCGGCGGGCCACCAAGTCTGGTCAGCCCCTGCGCGGAGTGAGCTGGTCACGCTGGTGGAGCAATTCGGTGGTCTCCTCCTTATTTTGACCAGCGCCCTTGGACCAGAACCGTCTGTCAGCATGGATCTGTTGTCTGATGTGTTGGAGTCTTGGGACTCAATGGCTCGATGGGTACCACTGCATAATCCGAGCGCATAGGTGGAGCGTTGATGCTCTCGCTAGAGGTCGGTGGAGCGGCTTTGGGGTGGCGCTGCTTTGGGGCGAGTGATCATGGCCCCGTAAGCTTCCGGCGCGTCGGGCAGTCTGTGGACCTGCCCGGTAAAGCACGACGTTGGGGCCATGATCTTCGAGGCTCGCGCCAAAGTGGCTGCCTAACTGGCCGTTCTCTATCCGTTCGTGTGCTCGGCCTGGTTCGAACGGGGCGCTGGATCCGGTGAGTTGGCTGACGTCAGGGCATGAAGAAAAGGGCCTCTTGGTAGCTCGCGGTTGTCGAGTCCAGCGAGAAGCAAGAGGCCCTGTTGTCGAAGTGTTGCGTGGTCGTGGTTGCCGGGTCCAGTCCGTCCACTCCTGGGTGTGACTGTCTCGCCCACAGGTTCGGGAACGCCGCCGACCGGCCGGAGCGCCGGCCCCGGTATGGCTCGGACATGAGCGATGCCGAGTGGGCACGGGTGCGGGATCTGCTACCGGTGCCGGGATGGCTGGCCGGCCGGGGCGGGCGGCCGGAGGGCTACTGCCACCGGCAGATGATCGACGCGGTGCGCTACCTCGTCGACAACGGCATCAAGTGGCGGGCGATGCCGTCCGACTTCCCGCCCTGGCCACGGGTGTATGCCTTCTTCGCCCGCTGGCGGGATGCGGGGCTGGTGGCCGAGCTGCATGACCGGCTGCGCGAGGCCGTCCGCCGGGCCGAGGGCCGGAGCCCGGAGCCGAGCGCGGCCGTCGTGGACTCGCAGTCGGTGAAGGCGGACGTCACGGTCACTCTCGCTTCACGGGGATACGACGCGGGGAAAAAGATCAACGGGCGCAAGCGCCACCTGCTCACCGACACCCTCGGACTCCTGCTGGCTGTGCTGGTCACGCCGGCCTCCACGACCGACCGGGACGCGGCCCGCATTGTGCTGCCAGCAGCAAAGAAGCACTTCCGGCGGCTGGCGCGGGTCTGGGCCGACGGCGGTTACACCGGCCACCTCACCGACTGGACCGCGGCGCATCTCGGACTCGTCCTCGACATCGTCCGCCGCAGCGACAACGTCCAAGGTTTCGAGGTCCTGCCTCGCCGCTGGGTCGTCGAGAGATCCTTCGCCTGGCTCCTGCGCAGCCGGCGCCTGGTCCGTGACTACGAGCGACGCACCGACACCAGCGAGAGCGTCGTCCTGTGGTCGATGACCATGCTCATGAGCCGCCGCCTGGCCGCCCAGCGCCGGCAGTGTCCTGCTCCGGCGCGGGCAGCATGAACCTGCCCGGTTTCTCCTCGACCAGCCAGCCCCGTTCCACCAGCCGTTTCAGCCGGGCCCTCGCTCCCTCGACACGGGAGGCAGAGGCGCTGTCCCAGCCCAGCACCACCGCGGCCCGCCGGGCACCGAGCCCATCGGCTCCCGCCCCCAGGGCGGCGGCCATCAACGCCTGGTAGTCCACCGACAACACCTCGGGTCCGGCCGCGTCCTGGCGGTGAGGCACCGCCCGGCGCGGACCCACCGGCTTCCTCTGCGACACGACGGCCACGGCGGGCGCATCCTCCTCGGCCAGCGCCTCCAGATACTGCTCCAGGCCGATCACCCGGCGCCTGAGCACCTCTTCCGCCTCAGTCAGAGCCGCCCGCACTCGCTCCAGCTCGGCTTCGAGCTCCTCCACCCGCACCGCCGCGGCCTTCTGCCGCGCTTCCAACACCGCCCGCATCGACGGCATCCGTCACCCCCACGACGTCTTGGTCAGCAACGGACCCAGACTTCCGTGCCAGCCGCTATCTCATGCCTGACCAGCGGAAACCGCACACGAGGTTCGGAAAGAGAACGACCTCTAAGCAGGCCTGGCGGCCGGGGCCTGTTCGGAGGAGAGCAGGCGTTCAAGGTGTTTCCGCTCGCTGTCGAGCGCAGTGAGCATCTGGATGTGGGTTCGTTCGAAGTCGGGCTCAACCTCGACGCCGAGGTCATGTCGCAAGGTGACCCGCAGCAAGTACACGCCGTCGGACAGCGGTCCACTGAACCAGGCCTTCGCACGACTGTATGCCTCGTCCAGGTTGGGACTGCTCGGCAACTGCTTGACCACGGAGTACCCGACTCCGAGCGCCCTGTTAAGGGTCGAGGCGGTTTCGAGAACATCCTTGGGCAGGGCCATCTGTGCCTGAGAATATTCCTCTGACCAGGCCTCTTTAGCGGCGTCGAGGATTGTCGGCTCGACATCCTCGCCGCGTTCGGCTGCTCGGACTGCGTCTCGGGCGGCGACCCGGTAAGCGCGAGCCGTGGTGTTCAGGCGGGCATAGAGCTCACGTCTGGCTTGCTGTGCTTGGTCCTGGCGGTCTTCCGCCCGCTCACGATCGGCACGCTCGTTCTGCTCTCGGCTCGCGCGCTGGCTGAGCACCGCCCCGCCCAGAGTTCCGCCCAGTGTTCCTCCGACGCCGATGAGCGCGACGGCAAGAGTGGTCACATCCACGAGATCCCCAACTCGTCCATTCGTCTGCCCGGCCGGCGGCTGGTGGCGACGACAGCTCAGCTTCGCCTGCCTCACACCCACCCGCGGTGCAGCTGTAGGCCAGGACGACGATAACGAGGGGTAGACCTGCTCGGCTCCGACGAGGCTCACCACCTGCGGCGATGCCCCAAGATCCCGTCCACGCCTCGTCCACAGACCCCGACGCACGCCCGCTCCGGGCTGCATCCGCCTGCACATACGCGAAGACCCCGGCCTCAGCGTTTCCGCTGGTGACGGGGTCTTTGGGCACCTCATGCTGGGTGCCCCCGGCAGGATTCGAACCTGCGCACACGGCTCCGGAGGCCGTTGCTCTATCCCCTGAGCTACGGGGGCGTGTCGGTCGCGTTGCTCGCGGCGACGGACAGAACACTACCAGCTCCCTCGGGGTGATCAGGAACGGGTTTGCCGGGGTGGAGGCGGGGAGGGGTCCGCGGAGGGGGTGGAAGTGGGGAAAACCCGGACGCGGTGGCCGGGTCCGACCTACTCTCGAGTGGTGTCAGGCGCTTCGGGCCGGGTGCTTGTTGTCGACGACAACAAGGTCATCCGGCAGCTGATCAGGGTCAATCTCGAGCTGGAGGGCCTCGAGGTCGTGACCGCGTCCGATGGTGCCGAGTGTCTGGAAGTCGTGCATCAGGTGCGGCCCGATCTCGTGACCCTCGATGTCGTCATGCCCCGGCTGGACGGTCTGCGGACCGCCGCGCGGCTCCGCGCCGATCCGCGCACCCGCGGCCTTCCCCTCGCCATCATCAGCGCCTGCACGCAGTACGAGGTCGAGTCCGGCCTCGAAGCGGGCGTCGACGCCTTCCTCTCCAAGCCCTTCGATCCCGCCGATCTCGTCAGCCTCGTGCGCCGGCTCATCGAGGGGAAGCGGGGGGAGGGGAGCGGTGGCGACGCCCCTGGCGGTCTGGCCGGCGCCGACGGGGGACCCGGGCTCGACACCTCTCTCGGCACGGCCCCCGGTCCCACCTCCGGCGCAGCCTCCGAGGCCTGTCGCAGTACGGGTCCCGGGCTTGCCCACGGCCGCAGCCCCCTCCACGGCCCCGACCCCACTTCCACTCCCGGCTCCGCCCCCACCCCCCTGGTCGAGCCCGTCGCCGAATGAGTCACCGGCGGCCTCCCCCTCCTGGAGCGTCCCCCCTCACCGCCCCCACCCCGTCCACATCCCGGACACCCCCAAACCGGCTCGCATACCCACCCCCCTCCTCCCCTACGCTGGTCCCGTGACCCCCGTCGAGTTGTCCCGCACCGTGCTGCACGCGGTGCGGTGTGCCGTCGACGACGGGGCGCTGAGTGTGGCCGTTCCCTCGCGGGTGGTGGTCGGGCCGCCCGGGGCGGGAGGGTGCGGGGACTACGCCACCAACGTCGCCCTCCAGCTGGCCCGCCCCGCCGGGCAGCCTCCGTTGCGGGTCGCCGCGCTGCTCCGGCCGTACCTCGTGCGCGAAGCCGGTGTCACCGACGTCGCGATCACCGGGCCGGGGTTCCTCAACATCAGCCTCGACCGGGCCGTCACGTCCGCCGCACTGGTCCGGCGGATCCTCGACGAGGGGCCGGGGTACGGCCGTACCGACGCCCTCGCCGGTCAGGTGTTCGTGTTGCGCGTGCCGTACGAGGTCCGTGCCGAGGTGCTGGCCGACGTGCTCGCGCGCATGGTCGGCTCGCAGGGCGGGCGCGTCGAGATCGCGCACGGCGACGGTGTGAACCTGCGGCCCGTGCCGGCGCCGGAGGACCCCGCTCCGCTCGGGCCGGACGCCGCCCGCTGGGCCCTGCTCCATCCCGCCCCGCACGACCGGCCCCGCATCACCGCCGATCACCTGGTCCAGCGCGAGAGCAACCCCCTCTTCCGGATCCGTTACGCCCACGCCCGCACCCGCGCCGTCGCCCGCAACGCCGCCGACCTCGGATTCGACGCCGCCACCCGGCCCGAGACGGCCCCGGCTGCAGCGGGCCCGGTGGCAACGGACGCGGAGACGCCGGACGCCCTGGACGCCCCGGACACCCCGGACCTCATCGCGCTGCTCGCCGACCACCCCCGCGTCCTCGCCTCCGCCGGCAGGCTCCCGCACCCCGATGCCCTCGCCGCTCCCTCCCGGCTCAGCCGCCACCTCCTGGCCCTCGCCGACGTGACCCTCGCCCACCTGCCCGCCGTTCTGCCGCGTGGGGACGAGAAACCCTCGGCCGCCCACCGGTCCCGGCTCGCCCTCGCCGAAGCCGCCGGGACGGTGCTGGCCGGTGGCCTGTCCCTGCTCGGCATCGACGCACCCGACCACCTCTGAGAGAGCACGCCCACGATGAGTCGTTCCGCACACCCCGCCGGGCCCCGTCACGCCGACGTCCTGCCGGAGGGGCATTACTCGGCGCCGCCCGCCGACCTCAACTCCCTCGACCCCAAGGTGTGGTCGCGGACCGTCACCCGTGACGCCCTGGGGGTCGTCACCGTCGGCGGGATCGACGTGAAGACGCTCGCCGAGGAGTACGGCACCCCGGCCTACGTCCTCGACGAGGCCGACTTCCGGGACCGGGCCCGTGCCTGGCGCACCGCCTTCGGGACCGAGGCCGACGTCTTCTACGCCGGAAAGGCGTTCCTGTCGCGCGCCGTCGTGCGGTGGCTGCACGAGGAGGGGCTCAACCTCGACGTCTGCTCCGGCGGCGAGCTGGCCACCGCGCTCTCCGCCGGCATGCCCGCCGACCGCATCGCCTTCCACGGCAACAACAAGTCGACGGAGGAGATCGAGAGGGCCGTCCGGGCCGGTGTCGGGCGGATCGTCCTCGACTCCTTCCAGGAGATCGTCCGCGTCGCGCACATCGCCCAGTCGCTCGGCAGGCGGCAGCCCGTGCAGATCCGCATCACCGTCGGCGTCGAGGCGCACACGCACGAGTTCATCGCCACCGCCCACGAGGACCAGAAGTTCGGGATTCCGCTCGCCGGGGGGCAGGCCGCCGAGGCGGTGCGGCGCGCGCTGAAGCTCGACGGGCTGGAGCTGATCGGGATCCACTCGCACATCGGGTCGCAGATCTTCGACATGTCCGGCTTCGAGGTGGCCGCCCACCGGGTGGTCGGGCTGCTCAGGGACATCCGCGACGAGCACGGCGTCGAGCTGCCCGAGATCGACCTCGGCGGCGGGCTCGGCATCGCCTACACCAGCGACGACGACCCCCGCGAGCCGCACGAGATCGCCAAGGCGCTGACGGAGATCGTCACCCGCGAGTGCGAGTCCGCCGGGCTCCGCACGCCCCGCATCTCCGTCGAGCCCGGCCGCGCCATCGTGGGGCCCACCGCCTTCACGCTGTACGAGGTCGGCACCGTCAAGCCGCTCGACGGACTGCGCACGTACGTCTCCGTCGACGGCGGCATGTCCGACAACATCCGCACCGCCCTGTACGACGCCGAGTACAGCGTGGCGCTCGTCTCCCGTTCCTCCGACGCCGAGCCGATGCTGGCGCGCGTCGTGGGCAAGCACTGCGAGAGCGGGGACATCGTGGTCAAGGACGCGTTCCTGCCGGCCGACCTGGCACCGGGTGACCTGATCGCCGTCCCCGCCACGGGGGCGTACTGCCGGTCCATGGCCAGCAACTACAACCACGTGCTGCGGCCGCCGGTCGTCGCCGTGCGCGAGGGCGAGGCCCGCGTCATCGTCCGGCGCGAGACGGAGGAGGACCTCCTGCGGCTCGACGTCGGATAGGCGCAGGCCGACCGGGTGGAAGATCTCCTGTCCGCCACCCCGTGGAAATGAAATAGATGTCTCACGATCCGGACCGGGGACAGAAACCCCGGTCCGGTGAGTGAGACTGGAGCAACCGTAGACGGTATGAGGAAACGAGGTCGGATGATGCGTACGCGTCCGCTGAAGGTGGCGCTGCTGGGCTGTGGAGTGGTCGGCTCAGAGGTGGCGCGCATCATGACGACGCACGCCGACGACCTCGCCGCCAGGATCGGGGCCCCGGTGGAGCTGGCCGGAGTGGCCGTCCGGCGGCCCTCCAGGGTGCGCGAGGGGATCGATCCGGCGCTCGTCACCACCGACGCCACCGCCCTGGTCAAACGGGGCGACATCGACGTCGTCGTCGAGGTCATCGGCGGGATCGAGCCGGCCCGCACCCTCATCACCACCGCCTTCGAGTACGGCGCGTCGGTCGTCTCCGCCAACAAGGCGCTGCTCGCCCAGGACGGCGCCGCCCTGCACGCCGCCGCCGACGAACACGGCGAGGACCTCTACTACGAGGCCGCCGTCGCCGGCGCCATCCCGCTGATCCGCCCGCTGCGCGAGTCGCTCGCCGGCGACAAGATCAACCGCGTCATGGGCATCGTCAACGGGACGACCAACTTCATCCTCGACAAGATGGACTCCACCGGGGCCGGCTACCAGGAGGCCCTCGACGAGGCCACCGCCCTCGGGTACGCCGAGGCCGACCCCACCGCCGACGTGGAGGGCTTCGACGCCGCGGCCAAGGCCGCCATCCTCGCCGGGATCGCCTTCCACACGCGCGTGCGCCTCGACGACGTCTACCGCGAGGGCATGGCCGAGGTGACCGCCGCCGACTTCGCCTCCGCCAAGGAGATGGGCTGCACCATCAAGCTGCTCGCCATCTGCGAGCGGGCCGCCGACGGGGGATCCGTCACCGCGCGCGTGCACCCCGCGATGATTCCGCTGACCCACCCGCTCTCCTCCGTGCGCGGCGCCTACAACGCCGTGTTCGTCGAGTCGGACGCGGCCGGGCAGCTCATGTTCTACGGCCCCGGCGCCGGCGGTGCTCCCACCGCCTCCGCCGTGCTCGGCGACCTCGTCGCCGTGTGCCGCAACCGGCTCAGCGGGGCGACGGGGCCCGGCGAGTCGGCGTACGCCGCCCTGCCGGTGTCGCCGATGGGTGACGTCGTCACCCGGTACCACATCAGCCTCGACGTCGCCGACAAACCGGGCGTCCTGGCACAGGTCGCCACCGTGTTCGCGGAGCACGGGGTGTCCATCGATACGGTGCGCCAGCAAGGACGACAGGACGGAGGCGGCGAGGCCTCCCTCGTCGTCGTCACCCACCGCGCGTCCGACGCCTCCCTCACCGGGACCGTCGAGGCGCTGCGCAAGCTCGACACCGTGCGGGGTGTCGCCAGCATCATGCGGGTTGAAGGAGAGTAACCAGCAATGACCCACCAGTGGCGCGGAATCATCGAGGAGTACCGGGACCGGCTGCCGGTTTCCGACAGCACGCAGGTCGTGACGCTCCGCGAGGGCGGCACGCCCCTCGTGCCCGCGCAGGTGCTCTCCGAGCGCACCGGCTGCGAGGTCCACCTCAAGGTCGAGGGCGCGAACCCCACCGGCTCCTTCAAGGACCGCGGGATGACCATGGCGATCACCCGGGCCAAGGAGGAGGGCGCGAAGGCGGTCATCTGCGCCTCCACCGGCAACACGTCGGCGAGCGCCGCCGCGTACGCCGTGCGCGCCGGCATGGTCTCGGCCGTCCTCGTCCCCCAGGGCAAGATCGCGCTCGGCAAGATGGGGCAGGCCCTCGTCCACGGCGCGAAGATCCTCCAGGTCGACGGCAACTTCGACGACTGCCTCACGCTGGCCCGCTCACTGAGCGACAACTACCCCGTGGCGCTGGTCAACTCGGTCAACCCGGTGCGTATCGAGGGACAGAAGACGGCTGCCTTCGAGATCGTGGACATGCTCGGGAACGCCCCCGACATCCACGTCCTGCCGGTCGGCAACGCGGGCAACATCACGGCGTACTGGAAGGGCTACAAGGAGTACGCCGCCGACGGGATCGCCGCGCACACCCCGCGCATGTGGGGTTTCCAGGCCTCCGGCAGCGCTCCGATCGTGCGGGGCGAGGTCGTCAAGGACCCGTCGACCATCGCCACCGCGATCCGCATCGGCAACCCCGCGTCCTGGCAGTACGCGCTCGCGGCGCGGGACGAGTCCGGCGGTCTCATCGACGAGGTGACGGACCGTGAGATCCTGCGCGCCTACCGGCTGTTGGCCGCGCAGGAGGGCGTCTTCGTGGAGCCCGCGTCCGCCGCGTCGGTGGCCGGTCTGCTGAAGGCCGCCGAGCAGGGCAAGGTCGACCCGGGCCAGACGATCGTGTGCACCGTCACGGGCAACGGTCTGAAGGATCCCGACTGGGCCGTGGCCGGCGCTCCGCAGCCGGTGACCGTCCCCGTCGACGCGGTGACCGCGGCCGAGCGCCTCGGGCTCGCCTGAGCGACCCCGCGGGCAGCGGGGGCGCCACTCGGAGACGTGGGCGTCCCCGCGCGGGCATGAAGGGCCTCACCTGGGGAAGTTCCTCCACGGAGGACTTTCCCTGGCGAGGGTGCACGGGGGGCTCGCGACACGCATCGTGCGCCTCCCGTGCGCCCTATGTCGCCACAGAACCTTCCTTCGATAGGCTGTACCGAACCCGCCTACCGCATATGCCTCCGCATCTCGCGCGGGCACCGGTGCCGCGCCGTCATCAGCGGCCCGAGGGTCTTCGTACGTCATCGAAGTCAATCGAAGTCATTCGACCATCACGCAGCTCAAGGAGAGTCAACGAGCGATGGCCGGTCCAGCGTTCCGCGCCGCCGCCGTCCGGGTGCGCGTCCCCGCCACCAGCGCCAATCTCGGTCCGGGCTTCGACGCCCTGGGCCTCGCGCTGGGGCTCTACGACGACGTCGTCGTCCGGGTGGCCGACTCAGGGCTGCACATCGACATCGCGGGTGAGGGCAGCGAGACGCTGCCGCGCGACGAGGAACACCTCCTCGTCCGCTCCCTGCGCACCGCCTTCGACGTCCTCGGCGGCCAGCCCCGCGGCCTCGAGATCGTCTGCGCCAACCGCATCCCGCACGGCCGCGGCCTCGGCTCCTCCTCCGCCGCCATCTGCGCCGGGATCGTCGCCGCCCGCGCGGTGACCATAGGCGGCGAGGCCCGCCTCGACGACGCCGCCCTGCTGGAGCTGGCGACCGAGATCGAGGGGCACCCCGACAACGTCGCGGCCTGTCTGCTCGGCGGGTTCACGCTTTCCTGGATGGAGGCCGGCGCCGCGCGGGCGATCAGGATGGAGCCTTCGGATTCCATCGTTCCGGTGGTTTTCGTGCCCGGGAAGCCGGTCCTGACCGAGACCGCGCGCGGACTGCTCCCGCGCACCGTGCCGCACGTCGACGCCGCCGCCAACGCGGGCCGTGCCGCCCTGCTCGTCGAGGCCCTGACCAGGCGCCCCGAGCTGCTGCTGCCCGCCACCGAGGACCGTCTCCACCAGGAATACCGCGCTCCCGCCATGCCGGAGAGCGCCGCACTGGTGGAGCGGCTGCGCGCCGACGGGGTCCCCGCGGTGATCTCCGGCGCCGGGCCGACCGTGATGGCCCTGGCCGACGCGGAGTCGGCCGACAAGGTCGAGCGGCTGGCGGGTGCGGAATGGGCCGCCAACCGGCTGAGCCTGGACCTTCGGGGGGCGAGCGTGCTGCCGCTCGCGCCCTCCGGCGACCTGTGAAAGCACACGGTTGCCGGATTTCGAGAGGGGGAATGTTTGTTGGATCCGGTAGTGTTAACCTCAAGTCTGCACCCGACCCCACCATGGCGAGGTGCTTCACGTCCCCCTCCGGGACAGACATTCTTCCGGGAGCTCCCCAAGCCGCACTGCGTTCCGTACGTCGTACCTGGGCAGTACGCCGTGCAGCGACGCTGAGCGGTCCGACGGGCACGCTCCGGAATCGGTGCGACCACGCCACGTGACACTGGGTGTCACGGATCGTCGAGGAAGCGCCATCACCAGAAATCTCTTCCGCCGCTTTGGCGGACCACCGCCCCGGCTTCGCCACAGCAAGGACCGAAGCCGGACAGCACAACCGGTCGCCGAGCCAGACAGGCCGACGTCCGCTCCAGGGAAGGACCCTTCGTGAGCGACACCACCGATCTGATGGGCGCACGTGTCGAGGAGACCGCTGCCGCGCCCGCCACGGACGCCTCCGCGCCTGCTGCCGGTGCCGGCTCCCGGCGGCGCCGCGGTACCGGCCTCGAGGGCATGGTGCTGGCCGAGTTGCAGCAGGTCGCATCCGGCCTCGGCATCAGGGGCACCGCGCGGATGCGCAAGAGCCAGCTGATCGAGGTCATCAAGGAGGCGCAGGCGGGCGGGGGCACCTCCGCCGCGAAGGCCCCCGCCGGGGACGCCACCGAGACCAAGCCCAAGCGCCGTGCCACCTCCAAGGCCCGCACGGGTGAGGACGCCGCCGGGAAGAAGGCGGACGCCGCCCCGGCCGAGGCCCCCGCCGAGAAGGCCGTGGCCCAGCAGCAGATCGAGATCCCCGGCCAGCCGGGTGGGGGCAACGAGGCCCCCGTCGAGCGCCGCCGCCGCCGGGCCACCGCCGACGCGGGCAGCCCCGAGACCGTGACGGCCGAGGCGAAGAGCGCCCCGAAGGCCGACACCGCGGTCGCCACGCAGACCGAGCAGGCCCAGCCGCAGGGCGACGCCAGGAGCGACGCCGACGGCGCCGAGGGCCGCCGCCGCGACCGCCGGGAGCGCGGCCGCGACCGTGACCGCGACCGCCGCGGCAAGGGCGACGACCAGCAGGGCCAGGGCGGTCAGCGCCAGCAGCAGAGCCAGCAGAGCGGCGGCCGTCAGGACCGCCAGGACCGCCAGCGGGACAACGGGCCGCAGGACGACGACGACTTCGAGGGCGGCCGGCGCGGCCGTCGCGGGCGTTACCGGGACCGCCGCGGCCGCCGTGGCCGTGACGAGATCGGCGCGGCCGAGCCGCAGGTCGCCGACGACGACGTCCTGATCCCCGTCGCGGGCATCCTGGACATCCTCGACAACTACGCCTTCATCCGCACGTCGGGCTACCTGCCGGGGCCGAACGACGTGTACGTCTCCCTCGCCCAGGTCCGCAAGAACGGCCTGCGCAAGGGCGACCACGTCACCGGCGCGGTCCGTCAGCCGAAGGAAGGCGAGCGGCGCGAGAAGTTCAACGCGCTCGTGCGTCTCGACTCCGTCAACGGCATGGCGCCCGAACACGGCCGCGGCCGCCCGGAGTTCAACAAGCTCACCCCGCTGTACCCGCAGGACCGCCTCCGTCTGGAGACCGACCCGGGCGTCCTCACCACCCGCATCATCGACCTCGTGTCGCCGATCGGTAAGGGCCAGCGCGGTCTGATCGTGGCCCCGCCGAAGACCGGCAAGACCATGATCATGCAGGCGGTCGCCAACGCGATCACGCACAACAACCCCGAGTGCCACCTGATGGTCGTCCTGGTCGACGAGCGTCCCGAAGAGGTCACCGACATGCAGCGGTCGGTCAAGGGCGAGGTCATCTCCTCGACCTTCGACCGCCCGGCCGAGGACCACACCACGGTCGCCGAGCTGGCCATCGAGCGCGCCAAGCGCCTGGTGGAACTGGGTCACGACGTCGTCGTCCTGCTCGACTCGATCACCCGCCTGGGCCGCGCGTACAACCTCGCAGCCCCGGCCTCCGGCCGCATCCTGTCCGGTGGTGTCGACTCGACCGCGCTGTACCCGCCGAAGCGCTTCTTCGGTGCCGCGCGCAACATCGAGGACGGCGGCTCGCTCACCATCCTGGCGACCGCGCTCGTCGACACCGGGTCCCGCATGGACGAGGTGATCTTCGAGGAGTTCAAGGGCACCGGCAACATGGAGCTCAAGCTCGACCGGAAGCTCGCCGACAAGCGGATCTTCCCGGCGGTGGACGTGGACGCGTCCGGCACCCGCAAGGAAGAGATCCTGCTCGCCCCCGACGAGCTCGGCATCGTCTGGAAGCTGCGCCGGGTGCTGCACGCCCTCGACCAGCAGCAGGCGGTCGAGCTGCTTCTCGACAAGATGAAGCAGACGAAGTCGAACGCCGAGTTCCTGATGCAGATCCAGAAGACGACGCCGGCGCCGGGCAACAACGACTGACGCGTTTCTTCGCAAGAGGGCCGCCCCTTTCCGGGGGCGGCCCTTTTCGCTGTCCGGGGGAGGGGTACGATCACGCCCTTCGGTCGTCTTTTCGACCAACATCTTCCTGAACTCCAGATCCCGAGGGGGGACTTGAGTGGGTACACCCACGCCCGGGAGCGGACGGCACAGACGCCGGATCCGCATCGCCCTGCCCGTCGTCGCGGCCGGTGTCGCCACCGCCGTGGCCGGCGCGCTGTTCATGTCGAGCGCACAGGCCGCCGAGACCCCGCCGTCGCCCGCCCACAGCGGCCCGTCGGCCAAGGAACTGCGGCAGCGCCTCACCACCGCCGTCACCGGTGACGACCTGCCCGGACAGACCGCTAAGGCCTCCCTGAGCGCCGGCACCGCCACCACCATCGATCCGAAGATCATCGGTGGCACGACGACGACCGTCACCACCGCGCCCTGGATGACGCAGCTCTGGTACGGCGACGACCGGGGGACCGCCACCACCAGCGACGACATCGGCTTCTTCTGCGGCGGTGCCGTCATCGCGCCGACGAAGATCCTCACCGCGGCGCACTGCGTCAAGGGCTACAACTGGTACGCCCACGGCGCCGTCGTCACCGGCGCCACCCAACTCGCCACCAGCACCGACCTGTACGGCGGGACCGTGACGGGCGTCTGGCGCCAGTGGAACCACCCGTCGTACAACGCGGCGACCATCGACAACGACATCGCCGTCCTCACCCTGGCGAACCCCGTCAGGGCCACGCCGATCCGGATGACGACGGCCGCCGACACGGCGTCGTACAAGGCCGGGACGAACGCCAAGCTCTACGGCTGGGGGCGGACCACCTCCACCACCCAGGACATCTCCACCACGCTGAAGACGGCCACGCTGCCGATCCAGGCCGACACGACCTGCGCGGGCTTCTACGGCGCCGACTTCGTCAAGGGCCACATGGTGTGCGCGGGCACCCCCGCCACCGGTGCCGACGAGGGCACCACCTCCGCCTGCAACGGCGACTCCGGCGGGCCGCTCGTGGTGAACAACCGCATCGTCGGCGTCGTCTCCTGGGGCGTGAAGGACTGCGTGGAGAACGGCGCGTACAGCGTCTTCAGCAAGGTCTCCACGTACGTCGGCGCCGTCTACCCGCGCGTCGACGACACCAACCTCAGCAATGACCACTACGCCGACCTGTGGATGCGCAACGCCGCCGACAAGACCGGCTACGAGCGCGACTCCAAGGGCACCTCGCTCGCCGCGCGCGAGTCCTGGGGCAACTGGAGCGGGGTCAACCTGGTCCTCCAGACCGACCTCGACCGGGACGACTTCCAGGACCTGCTCGTGCGCCGCGCCTCCGACGGCGACGTCTTCTGAAAGCACTACGTGCCCTCCAGCGGCACCTGGGCCACCAAGCTGGTCGGCGACAACTGGAAGACCCGGCTGAGCATCGTCGCCCCCGGTGACGTCACCGGCGACTACCTGCCCGACCTGGTCTCCGTCGACTCCGGCGGCGCCCTGTGGGTCTACCCGGGCAAGGGCAACGGCTCCTTCGCCTCCCGCGTCAAGGCGGGCGTCGGCTGGAACTCGTTCAACGCCGTGCGCGGCCACGGCGACTTCAACGGCGACGGTCTGGCCGACCTGATCGCCCGCAAGAAGACCGGCGGCGCGGTGTACCTGTACAAGGGCCGCGGCAACGGCACCTTCGCGGCGGGCGTCAAGGTCGCCACCTGGAGCAACACCACGTACAACATGCTCGCCACCGTCGGTGACGTCAGCGGGGACGGAAAGGCCGACCTCCTGGCCCGCACCCCCGCCGGCACGCTCTACCTGTACCGGGGCACCGGAAGCAACGGGAGCGCGATCTTCTCCGCCCGGCTCTCGCTCGGAACGACCTTCAAGCAGTACGACATCCTCGGCTGACACCGCGGGCGAGCGGGGCCTCCCCGCTCACCCGGTGACGCCGTGACGCCCTGTGCCCGACCTCCCGCAGGCCGGGCACAGGGCGTCGCGCAACCCCGCGCCGAGTTTCTCCGTCAGACATGGCGGAGGACGATGGTGAGGACGACACAAGACGTGAGGAGCACATGTCCGCCGAGAGCACGCCGGAGCCCGGCATACCGGGGGAGTCCGGCACACCGGACGGGCCCGGCGCCAGTGGCCCGCGGGAGCCGTCCAGCGACCCGCGCCGCAGGTCCCGCGCCCGGCGCAGAGGCCTGCTGATCGCGGCCTGGACCGCGGCGGGGGTCGTCGTCCTCGGCGGCACCGGCCTCGGGTACGTGTACGTCAAGCTCAACGGCAACATCGAGAGCCTCGACATCGACCACGCCCTCGGCACCGACCGGCCCGCGAAGGCCGACAACGGTTCGCAGAACATCCTCGTCCTCGGCTCGGACACCCGCTCCGGCGCCAACAAGAAGCTCGGCGGCGGCGCCGACGACGGCAGCGCCCGCTCCGACACGGCGATGGTCGTCCACGTGTACGAGGGCCACCGGAAGGCCGGTGTGGTCTCCATCCCGCGCGACACCCTCGTCGACCGCCCCGCGTGCACCGACACCGAGGGCGGCACCCACGACGCCGCGACCGGCGTGATGTTCAACTCGGCGTACACCACGGGCGGCGCGGCCTGCGCGGTCAAGACCGTCGAGGCGATCACCGGCATCCGGATGGACCACTACCTGGAGGTCGACTTCTCCGGCTTCGAGAAGCTGATCGACGAGCTGGGCGGGGTCGACATCACCACCACCGAGGACATCGAGGACCCCGAGAGCCACCTGGACCTGAAGGCCGGCACGCACACCCTCGACGGCGAACAGGCCCTCGGCCTGGTCCGCACCCGGCACGGCGTCGGCGACGGCTCCGACCTCGGCCGCATCCAGCTCCAGCAGGCCTTCGTCAAGGCCCTGGTCGGCAAGGTCGAGGACATCGGCCTCCTGTCCGGCGGCACGAAGCTGTACGCCCTCGCCGACACGGCCACCAAGGCCGTCACCACCGACTCCGGCCTCGGCTCCCTGAACTCCCTGATGTCCTTCGCCGGCGGTCTCAAGGGCATCGGCGCGGACGACATGACCATGGTCACGATGCCCGTGCGGTACGACCCCGCGAACCGCAACCGCGTCCTCGTCGAGAAGGCGAAGGCCCAGCAGGTCTGGACGGCCCTGAAGAAGGACCTCCCGATCCCGGAGTCCGCCACCGAGGGCAACGCCGCGGGCGAGGCCGCGGGCGTCGTGTCCTCGCCCTGACCGTCCGGGGTCCTGATCCTCCGGGCCCCTGACCGCCCGGAGTCCTGGCCGTCCGGGGTCCGGCACCGGCCGTGGAACCCGCCGGGAATAGATCGCCCCACCCCCCGGTTTTGGGGGATGCGGCCAGTCCTGGCAGACTGGTACGTCGGCTCCGGTTCACGCTTCCGCATCCCGCGGACGGCGACCCGGCGCCCTCCCGAAACCTAGGAGACACCTTGAAGCGCGACATCCACCCCGAGTACGTCGAGACGCAGGTCAGCTGCACCTGTGGCGCGTCGTTCACCACCCGCAGCACCATCGAGTCCGGTGCCATCCGTGCCGACGTGTGCTCCGAGTGCCACCCGTTCTACACGGGCAAGCAGAAGATCCTCGACACCGGTGGCCGTGTGGCCCGCTTCGAGGCCCGCTTCGGCAAGGCCGCCGGCTCCCAGAAGTAGCGAGCCCCATTTCGCCGGTCCACGGCCGCACCCCCGCCCGGGGCGCGCGCCGGGACCGGCGTTTTTGGTCGCCCGCCTTCCCTTCCGTTCGCAGTACAGGAGCCAGAGATGTTCGAGGCCGTCGAGGAACTCGTCGTAGAACACGCCGACCTGGAGAAGAAGATCGCCGATCCGTCGGTCCACTCCGACCAGGCCAACGCGCGCAAGCTGAACAAGCGCTACGCCGAGCTGACCCCGATCGTCGCCACGTACCGCTCCTGGAAGCAGACCGGCGACGACGTCGAGACCGCGCGCGAGTTCATCGCCGACGATCCGGACTTCGCCGCCGAGGTCAAGGTGCTGGAGAAGCAGCGCGAGGAACTGACGGAGAAGCTGCGGCTGCTGCTCGTCCCGCGCGACCCGAGCGACGACAAGGACGTCCTGCTGGAGATCAAGGCGGGTGCGGGCGGCGACGAGTCCGCGCTGTTCGCCGGCGACCTGCTGCGCATGTACCTGCGCTACGCCGAGCGCGTCGGCTGGAAGACCGAGATCATCGACGCCACCGAGTCCGAGCTGGGCGGCTACAAGGACGTCCAGGTCGCCGTGAAGACCAAGGGCGGCCAGGGCGCCACGGAGCCCGGTCAGGGCGTGTGGGCCCGCCTCAAGTACGAGGGCGGCGTGCACCGCGTCCAGCGCGTCCCGGCGACCGAGTCGCAGGGCCGTATCCACACCTCCGCGGCCGGTGTCCTCGTCACGCCCGAGGCGGAGGAGGTCGACGTCGAGATCAACCCCAACGACCTCCGCATCGACGTCTACCGCTCCTCCGGGCCGGGCGGGCAGTCCGTCAACACCACCGACTCCGCGGTGCGCATCACGCACATCCCCACCGGGGTCGTCGCCTCCTGCCAGAACGAGAAGAGCCAGCTGCAGAACAAGGAGCAGGCGATGCGTATCCTGCGCTCCAGGCTGCTCGCCGCCGCCCAGGAGGAGGCGGAGCGGGAAGCCGCCGACGCCCGCCGCAGCCAGGTCCGCACCGTCGACCGCTCCGAGAAGATCCGCACCTACAACTACCCGGAGAACCGCATCTCCGACCACCGGGTCGGCTTCAAGGCGTACAACCTGGACCAGGTCCTGGACGGCGACCTCGACGCGGTGATCCAGGCCTGCGTCGACGCGGACTCGGCGGCGAAGCTGGCAGCCGCGTAAGGCACGTACGCACGACCGAGGACGACACGGAGGACTTGCGTGCAGCGATCATCTGGGGGACGTACCCCGAGCCCCCGCAGCCTGCTGCTCGCTGAGGTAGCTCAGGCCACCCAGCGGCTGGCCGACGCCGGCGTGCCCTCGCCGCGCAACGACGCGGAGGAGCTCGCCGCGTTCGTGCACGGGGTGAAGCGGGGCGGACTCCACTCCGTGAAGGACTCCGACTTCGACGCCCGGTACTGGGAGGTCATCGCCCGGCGCGAGCAGCGCGAGCCGCTCCAGCACATCACCGGGCGCGCCTACTTCCGGTACCTGGAGCTCCAGGTCGGGCCCGGCGTCTTCGTGCCGCGCCCCGAGACCGAGTCGGTGGTCGGCTGGGCCATAGACGCCGTGCGCGCCATGGACGTGGTCGAGCCGCTGATCGTCGACCTGTGCACCGGCTCCGGCGCCATCGCGCTCGCCCTCGCCCAGGAGGTCCCGCGCTCGCGCGTGCACGCCGTGGAGCTGTCCGAGGACGCCCTGGTGTGGACCCGCAAGAACATGCAGGGGTCCAGGGTCGACCTGCGGCAGGGCAACGCCCTGGACGCCTTCCCCGACCTCGACGGCCAGGTCGACCTGGTGGTCTCCAACCCGCCGTACATCCCCCTCACCGAGTGGGAGTACGTCGCCCCCGAGGCCCGCGACTACGACCCCGAACTGGCCCTGTTCTCCGGCGAGGACGGCCTCGACCTCATCCGGGGCATCGAACGCACCGCGCACCGCCTGCTGCGGCCCGGCGGTGTCGTCGTCATCGAGCACGCCGACACCCAGGGCGGCCAGGTGCCGTGGATCTTCACCGAGGAGCGGGGCTGGGCCGACGCGGCCGATCACCCCGACCTCAACAACCGGCCGCGCTTCGCCACCGCCCGCAAGGCGCTGCCGTGACCTTCCCCCGGACTTCATCCGCTCCATCCGCTTCATCCGAGAGTTATGTGCACGAGGAGGCCCGCTAGACATGGCACGGCGATACGACACCAACGACGCGACCGACCGCGTGACGGGTCTGCGCGAGGCGGCGTCCGCCGTCCGCCGTGGCGAGCTGGTCGTCCTCCCGACCGACACGGTGTACGGCATCGGCGCCGACGCGTTCTCCAAGGAGGCCGTCGGTGACCTGCTGGAGGCCAAGGGCCGGGGCCGCAACATGCCCACGCCCGTCCTCATCGGCTCCCCGAACACGCTGCACGGCCTCGTCACGGACTTCTCCGAGCTGGCCTGGGAGCTGGTCGACGCCTTCTGGCCGGGTGCGCTCACCCTCGTCGCCAAGCACCAGCCGTCCCTGCAGTGGGACCTGGGGGACACCCGTGGCACCGTCGCCGTCCGCATGCCGCTGCACCCGGTCGCCATCGAGCTGCTGACCGAGGTCGGCCCGATGGCGGTCTCCTCCGCCAACCTCACCGGCCACCCGGCGCCGGAGAACTGCGACTACGCCCAGGAGATGCTCGGCGACTCCGTCTCCGTCTACCTGGACGGCGGCCCCACCCCCGGCAACGTCCCGTCGTCGATCGTCGACGTCAGCCGCGAGGTGCCGCTGCTGCTGCGGGCCGGCGCCATCTCGGAGGACGAGCTGCGCAAGGTGGTACCCGACCTCGAGGTGGCGAATTGACAGCCCCTGACGCGGGGCGTGGCATAGGCAACGGGGAGCGTGCCGCGGAACAGACGACGACGTTCGGGTTCCCGCGCGACACCTTCCGCATCCTCCACGTCAGCACCGGCAACGTCTGCCGCTCGCCGATCACCGAGCGGCTGACCCGGCATTTCGTGTCCCAGCGGCTCGGGGTGCTCGGCGGCGGGCTGATCGTGGAGAGCGCGGGCACCTGGGGCCACGAGGGCGCGCCGATGGAGGCCAACGCGGAGACCGTGCTGGCCGACTTCGGCGCGGACGCCTCCGGCTTCACCGGCCGCGAGCTGCTCGACGAGCACGTCATCATGGCCGACCTGGTGCTGACCGCCACCCGGGACCACCGCGCCCAGGTCATCTCCATGGGCCACTCGGCGGGCCTGCGCACCTTCACGCTGAAGGAGTTCACCCGCCTGGTCGACGCGATCGACCCGGTCACCCTCCCCCCGCTGGAGGAAGGCGTGGTGATGCGGGCCCGTGCCCTGGTCCGCGCCGCCGCCGCGCTCCGCGGCTGGCTGCTGGCCCCCACGGCGGAGGCCGACGAGGTGTACGACCCGTACGGCGCACCCCTGCCCTTCTTCCGCTCGATCGGCGACGAGATACACCAGGCGCTGGATCCGGTGGTGACGGCGCTGACGGGAGTCCCGGCGCGGGCCTGAGACGCGCACGACCCGCGGGGTGACGCGCGCGGTGCGCGAGGCGCCGGGAAGCGGGCGGCCGGGGCGGCGGCGGCCTACATTGGACGTACGTCACCGTCGACGCCCCGGAGTCCACCATGCCGGTCACCCCTGCCATCGAGGCCGACGTCCTGCACCGGCAGGACCCCGCGCTCGCCGAGATCCTGCTCGGGGAGCGCGAGCGGCAGGCGTCGTCGCTGCAGCTGATCGCCGCCGAGAACTTCACCTCGCCCGCCGTGCTGGCCGCCCTCGGCTCGTCGCTGGCCAACAAGTACGCCGAGGGCTACCCGGGCGCCCGTCACCACGGCGGCTGCGAGATCGTGGACATGGCCGAACGCCTCGCCGTGGAACGGGCCAAGGCGCTGTTCGGGGCCGATCACGTCAACGTCCAGTCGCACTCCGGCTCCTCGGCCGTCCTCGCGGCCTACGCCGCCCTCCTGCGCCCCGGTGACACCGTCCTGGCCCTCGGCCTGGCCCACGGCGGCCACCTCACGCACGGCTCGCCGGCGAACTTCTCCGGCCGCTGGTTCGACTTCGTGCCCTACGGCGTGGACGCGGAGACCGGGCTCATCGACCACGAGCAGGTCCGCGCGCTGGCCCGCAGCCACCGCCCCAAGGCGATCGTCTGCGGCTCCATCGCCTACCCCCGGCACATCGACCACGCCTTCTTCCGCGAGGTGGCCGACGGGGTCGGCGCCTATCTCATCGCCGACGCCGCCCATCCCATCGGCCTGGTCGCCGGGGGAGCGGCCCCGAACCCGGTGCCGTACGCCGACATCGTGTGCGCCACCACGCACAAGGTGCTGCGCGGACCGCGCGGCGGCATGATCCTGTGCGGCGCCGAGCTGGCGGAGCGGGTGGACCGGGCCGTGTTCCCGTTCACGCAGGGCGGCGCGCAGATGCACACCATCGCCGCGAAGGCGGTCGCGTTCGGCGAGGCGGCGACGCCGGCGTTCGCCCGGTACGCCCATCAGGTGGTCGCCAACGCCAGGGTGCTGGCGGCCCGCCTGGAGGCGGAGGGGATGGCCGTCACCACCGGCGGCACGGACACCCACCTCATCACCGCCGACCCGGCGCCCCTCGGCGTCGACGGACGCGCCGCCCGCGGCCGGCTCGCGGCGGCCGGGATGGTCCTGGACTGCTGCGCCCTGCCCCATGCCGACCTGCGCGGCCTGCGTCTGGGCACGGCCGCGGTGACCACGCAGGGCATGGGGGAGACGGAGATGGCGCGGATCGCCAAGCTGATGGCGGGCGTGCTGCGGGGCGAGGCGGAGGGCAGGCGGGTACGGGAGGAAGTGCGGGAACTGACCGCGGGATTTCCGCCCTATCCCGGCTGAAGCGGGGTACGCGCCGACCCGTGCACAGCCGCACGTGCAACCATCGTCGCTACCCGGAAGTCCCCAACCATATGCGTGCATCGCTAGGGTGTGGGGCTGAGATGGCCAGCGAGACCTGTGGGGAAGCCTGTGCGTGAATACCTGCTGACGCTCTGCGTGACGGCCGCGGTGACGTATCTGCTGACAGGGCCGGTACGGAAGTTCGCGATCGTCGCGGGGGCGATGCCGGAGATCCGGGCCCGTGACGTGCACCGGGAACCCACTCCGCGCCTCGGCGGGATCGCCATGTTCTTCGGCCTGTGCGCGGGACTGCTGGTCGCCGACCACCTGACCAACCTCAACCAGGTCTTCGAGAAGTCGAACGAGCCGCGCGCCCTGCTCTCGGGCGCGGCGCTGATCTGGCTGATCGGCGTGCTGGACGACAAGTTCGAGATCGACGCCCTGATCAAGCTGGGCGGCCAGATGATCGCCGCCGGTGTGATGGTCATGCAGGGTCTGACCATCCTGTGGCTGCCGGTCCCCGGCGTGGGCACGGTCGCGCTGACCCCGTGGCAGGGGACCCTGCTGACGGTCGCGCTGGTCGTCATCACCATCAACGCGGTCAACTTCGTCGACGGCCTGGACGGCCTCGCCGCCGGCATGGTGTGCATCGCCTCCGCCGCGTTCTTCATGTACGCCTACCGCATCTGGTACTCGTACGGCATCGAGGCCGCGGCCCCCGCCACCCTGTTCGCGGCGATCCTGATGGGCATGTGCCTGGGCTTCCTGCCGCACAACATGCACCCCGCGCGCATCTTCATGGGCGACTCCGGTTCGATGCTGATCGGGCTGGTGCTGGCGGCGGGCGCGATCTCCATCACGGGCCAGGTCGACCCGGACGTGATGAACCTGTTCTCCGGTTCGGAGCGCGCCACGGTCCACCAGACGGTCCCCGTCTACATCCCGCTGCTGCTGCCGCTGACCATCATCGCGATCCCGGCCGCCGACCTGATCCTGGCGATCGTGCGCCGCACCTGGCGCGGCCAGTCGCCGTTCGCCGCGGACCGCGGGCACCTGCACCACCGGCTGCTGGAGATCGGCCACTCGCACAGCCGCGCGGTGCTGATCATGTACTTCTGGTCGGCGCTGATCGCCTTCGGCGCCCTGACCTACTCGGTCAACTCCGCGTCCATGTGGATCGTTCTCGGTGTCGTGATCCTCAGCGCGATCGGCCTGGGCCTGCTCCTGCTGCCGCGTTTCACGCCGCGCGCCCCGCGCTGGGCCGAGTCCTTCGTGCCGCCCCGCTACCGGCGCCGCAAGGTCCTGCCGGAGTCGGCGCAGGTCCTGGCGGCGGAGGCCGAGGGACAGCCGGCGGGCGGCGACGAGGGCGAGGAGCAGACGCACCGCACCCCGGTGGCGGTGGGCGTCTCCGGGGCCAACGGGGCGACCGCGGTCGGGCCCCGCTCGCGTGCGGCAAGGTAAGAATCTGACTAGAGCATTGCCAAGTCGTGGGGAAACCGCGGGTGGGCAAAGATGCCCAATACCAGACAAGTGGTCGCGGTTCCTGCACAGACGCGCAGTCTCACTCTCATGTGTGACACCGAGCACACCATCCAGGTAAAGACCTCATCAAATAGTTTGTGATACGGTTCACGAGAACCCCGGATGGAACCGAAGGACCGTGTGCCACGGCCCCTCGGTCGCGAGGTCGGCGTGCGGTCCTTCGCCCCTCGGACGGGGACTACGCTCGTCCATGACGACACCCTGCCCCCCTTTGAAAGCGGAGTTGCCGCCATGCCGTCCAACGACGTCCGGATCCTGATCCAGGCTGCCGTGCCCACGGCCGCCGTCGGCGCGGTTGCCGCCGTCGTCAGCGGCGTGGTCGCGGGTGGCAAGGGTGCGATCGGGGCCGGCGTCGCCGCGGTGGTGGTCATCCTCTTCATGGGGATCGGTCTCTACGTGCTCCAGCGCACTGCCAAATCGCTTCCGCACCTGTTCCAGGCCATGGGGCTGATGCTCTACGCGGCGCAGATCCTGCTGCTGTTCATCTTCATGGCCGCGTTCAAGAACACGACGTTGTTCAACCCCAGGGCGTTCGCGGTCTCCCTGCTCGTGTGCACGCTGGCCTGGATCGCCGCTCAGGCGCGGGCTCACATGAAGTCCAAGATCCTCTATGTCGAACCCGAACCGAGCGCTTCCGTCAAGGGCGAGCAGTCCCACAAATCGGGGCACTCGTCGTGAGAGGTAGGCCCGGGATAAAGGCGCCTGAGAGATCCTGCTATCGTCCGGTGCCAACTGCGGCATCGCGGGCGCGGGCATTCGAGCTGACGCCTGCTCAATCGCGAGGCGAGATGCCCCCAAGCCGCCCCCACATCCGTAACACCAGTCCCGTGCCGAACTGCGGCTCCGCGCCGCGCCGACACAACGAGGTTGCCGTACCTATGCGCCACGCTGAAGGAGCCCGCGGTGAGTGCTGACCCGACGCAGGTGCTCGCCTTCGAGACCGACTGCCACATCTTCGACGGCTGTGGCTTCCCGGCCCCCGGCCTGCACTCGTTCCTGTTCGAGCCCTTGCTGGGCCACCAGGACGACGCCGTCTACTTCAACAAGACGATGCTGCTGGCGCTGCTCGGCTCGATCGTCGTCATCGGCTTCTTCTGGGCCGCCTTCCGCAAGCCGAAGGTGGTCCCGGGCAAGCTCCAGATGGTGGCCGAGGCCGGCTACGACTTCATCCGTCGCGGTGTCGTCTACGAGACCATCGGCAAGAAGGAAGGCGAGAAGTACGTTCCGCTCGTCGTCTCCCTGTTCTTCTTCATCTGGATGATGAACCTCTGGTCGATCGTTCCGCTCGCCCAGTTCCCGGTCACGTCGATCATCTCGTACCCCCTGGTACTCGCACTGATCGTCTACGTCCTGTGGGTGTCGCTGACCTTCAAGCGTCACGGGTTCGTCGGTGCCTTCAAGAACTTCACCGGATACGACAAGTCGCTGGGCGCGGTGCTGCCGCTGTCGATGACGATCGAGTTCTTCTCGAACCTGCTCGTCCGGCCGTTCACCCACGCCGTGCGACTCTTCGCGAACATGTTCGCGGGCCACACGCTGCTGCTGCTCTTCACGATCGCCAGCTGGTACCTGCTGAACGGCATCGGCATCGCCTACGCCGGCGTCTCGTTCATCATGGTCATCGTCATGACGGCCTTCGAGCTCTTCGTCCAGGCCCTTCAGGCGTACGTCTTCGTGCTCCTGACCTGCAGCTTCATTCAGGGCGCGCTCGCCGAGCACCACTGAGCACCGCCACCTCCCAACCCCCAGACGTCCGATGGTCAACCTCCCCATCGGTCCTTGAAAGAGAAGGAAGAACTGGCATGTCCCAGACTATCGCCGCTGTCACCGGTGACCTCAAGGCGCTCGGCTCCATCGGCTACGGTCTCGCCGCCATCGGCCCCGGCGTCGGCGTCGGCATCATCTTCGGTAACGGCACCCAGGCGCTGGCCCGTCAGCCCGAGGCCGCCGGTCTGATCCGCGCCAACCAGATCCTCGGCTTCGCCTTCTGTGAGGCGCTCGCCCTGATCGGTCTGGTTATGCCGTTCGTCTACGGCTCCTGATCACTCAGGTTGACGACCAGCAACCCAGACGAAAGGCAACGACATGAGCCAGCTGCTCATTCTGGCGGCTGAGGGGGAGACGGAAAACCCCCTCGTCCCGCCGATCCCCGAGCTTGTCATCGGCCTCATCGCCTTCGTCATCGTCTTCGGCTTCCTTGCCTGGAAGCTCCTTCCGAACATCAACAAGGTTCTGGAAGAGCGCCGCGAGGCCATCGAGGGCGGTATCGAGAAGGCCGAGGCCGCGCAGACCGAGGCAAAGAGCGTTCTTGAGCAGTACAAGGCTCAGCTCGCCGAGGCCCGGCACGAGGCCGCGCGTCTGCGCCAGGAGGCGCAGGAGCAGGGCGCGACCCTCATCGCGGAGATGCGCGCCGAGGGCCAGCGTCAGCGCGAGGAGATCGTCGCCGCCGGTCACACGCAGATCGAGGCCGACCGCAAGGCCGCCGCGTCCGCGCTGCGCCAGGACGTCGGCAAGCTCGCCACCGAACTGGCCGGCAAGCTCGTCGGCGAGTCCCTCGAGGACCACGCCCGCCAGAGCCGCGTCATCGACCGCTTCCTCGACGAGCTCGAGGAGAAGGCCGAGGCGTCGCGATGAACGGAGCGAGCCGCGAGGCCCTGGCAGCCGCACGCGAGCGTCTCGACGCGCTGACGGACAACACGTCCGTGGACGCGGCGCGGCTCGCCGCCGAGCTGGCGGCCGTCACCGCGCTGCTCGACCGCGAGGTGTCGCTGCGTCGGGTCCTGACCGACCCGGCGCAGTCCGGCGAGGCCAAGGCCGAGCTGGCCCATCGCCTGCTCGGCACCCAGATCAGCGGCACCGCCGCCGACCTGGTCGCCGGCCTGGTGCGGTCCCGCTGGTCGCAGTCGCGCGACCTGGTGGACGCGCTGGAGCAGCTGGCGGACGTCGCGGACCTCACCGCCGCGCAGCGGGCCGGCACGCTCGACGACGTCGAGGACGAGCTGTTCCGCTTCGGGCGGATCGTCACCTCGAACGTGGAGCTGCGCGCCGCACTGACCGACCGGAAGGCCACCGCGTCGGCCAAGGGCGAGCTGCTGCGCAGCCTGCTCGGCGGTCGTGCGGACGCGGCCACCGAGCGTCTGGTGACGCGCCTTGTAACCGCGCCGCGAGGCCGTAGCCTGGAAGCGGGACTCGAGTCCCTGTCCAAGCTCGCCGCCGCGCGCCGGGACCGCATGGTGGCCGTCGTCACCTCGGCGGTACCGCTGAGCGACCTGCAGAGGCAGCGCCTGGGTGCCGCCCTCGCGAAGCTCTACGGCCGCACGATGCACCTCAACCTCGACGTGGACCCCGAGGTCCTCGGCGGGATCCGGGTGCAGGTCGGTGACGAGGTGATCAACGGCTCGCTCGCGGACCGTATCGAGGACGCCGCCCGCCGCATGGCGAGCTAGCAGCAACTCAACACGTAGCAGTACTTACGGCCCTGGTTGGGCCGTGCAGAGGATGCAAAGTTTCTGGGGGAGTCCCCAGATCCCCCAAAGAAACTTCGGGCCCAACAAGGAGAGCAGGGAACCCAGATGGCGGAGCTCACGATCCGGCCGGAGGAGATCCGGGACGCACTGGAGAACTTCGTCCAGTCGTACAAGCCGGACGCGGCCTCGCGCGAGGAGGTCGGTACGGTCAGCCTTGCCGGCGACGGCATCGCGAAGGTCGAGGGCCTCCCCTCGGCCATGGCCAACGAACTGCTGAAGTTCGAGGACGGCACCCTCGGTCTCGCCCTCAACCTCGAGGAGCGCGAGATCGGCTGCGTCGTCCTCGGTGAGTTCAGCGGCATCGAGGAGGGTCAGCCGGTCACGCGTACCGGTGAGGTCCTCTCGGTCGCGGTGGGCGAGGGCTACCTCGGCCGCGTCGTCGACCCGCTCGGCAACCCGATCGACGGCCTCGGCGAGATCGAGACGTCCGGGCGTCGTGCCCTGGAGCTGCAGGCTCCGGGCGTCATGGCCCGCAAGTCGGTGCACGAGCCGATGGAGACCGGCTACAAGGCCGTCGACGCGATGACCCCGATCGGCCGTGGTCAGCGTCAGCTGATCATCGGTGACCGTCAGACCGGCAAGACCGCCCTGGCCGTCGACACGATCATCAACCAGCGCGACAACTGGCGCTCCGGCGACGTGAACAAGCAGGTGCGCTGCATCTACGTCGCCATCGGCCAGAAGGGCTCGACCATCGCGTCGGTCCGCCGCGCGCTGGAGGAGAACGGCGCGCTGGAGTACACGACCATCGTCGCCGCCCCGGCGTCCGACCCGGCCGGCTTCAAGTACCTGGCGCCGTACACCGGTTCGGCCATCGGTCAGCAGTGGATGTACGAGGGCAAGCACGTCCTCATCATCTTCGACGACCTGTCGAAGCAGGCCGACGCCTACCGCGCCGTGTCGCTGCTGCTGCGCCGCCCGCCGGGCCGCGAGGCCTACCCGGGCGACGTCTTCTACCTGCACTCCCGTCTGCTGGAGCGCTGCGCGAAGCTCTCGGACGAGCTGGGTGCCGGTTCGATGACCGGTCTGCCGATCGTCGAGACGAAGGCCAACGACGTCTCGGCGTTCATCCCGACCAACGTCATCTCCATCACCGACGGCCAGTGCTTCCTGGAGTCGGACCTGTTCAACGCCGGTCAGCGCCCCGCGCTGAACGTCGGTATCTCCGTCTCCCGAGTCGGTGGTTCCGCGCAGCACAAGGCGATGAAGCAGGTCTCCGGCCGTCTCCGCGTCGACCTGGCCCAGTTCCGTGAGCTGGAGGCGTTCGCCGCCTTCGGTTCCGACCTGGACTCCGCGTCGAAGGCGCAGCTGGAGCGCGGTCAGCGCATGGTCGAGCTGCTCAAGCAGGCTCAGTACCAGCCGATGTCCACCGAGGACCAGGTCGTCTCCGTCTGGGCCGGCACCACCGGCAAGATGGACGACGTTCCGGTCGCCGACATCCGCCGCTTCGAGAAGGAGCTGCTGGAGTACCTGCACCGCAAGGAGCAGGGCCTCATGACCTCCATCCGCGAGGGCGGCAAGCTGTCCGACGACACCCTGACCGCCATCGCGGACGCCATCACCGAGTTCAAGAAGCAGTTCGAGACCTCGGACGGCAAGCTGCTCGGCGAGGACGCCCCGTCCGCCGCCAAGTGACGTAGGAAGGGACCTGACTCATGGGAGCCCAGCTCCGGGTCTACAAGCGTCGCATCCGATCCGTCACCGCGACCAAGAAGATCACCAAGGCGATGGAGATGATCGCCGCCTCGCGCGTCGTCAAGGCGCAGCGCAAGGTGGCGGCCTCCACGCCGTACGCGACCGAGCTGACGCGCGCGGTCACGGCGGTCGGGACCGGCTCGAACACGAAGCACCCGCTGACCACGCAGGCCGACACGGTCGTGCGGTCCGCGGTGCTGCTCCTGACGAGCGACCGCGGTCTCGCGGGCGCCTTCAACTCCAACGCCATCAAGGCCGCGGAGCAGCTGACGGCGCGCCTCGAGTCCGAGGGCAAGCAGGTCGAGACGTACATCGTCGGCCGGCGCGGTCTCGCCCACTACAACTTCCGTGAGCGCAAGGTCGCGGAGTCGTGGACGGGCTTCACCGACGAGCCGACGTACGCGGACGCCAAGAAGGTCGCGGCCCCCCTGATCGAGGCCATCGAGAAGGAGACGGCGGACGGCGGTGTGGACGAGATCCACATCGTGTTCACCGAGTTCGTGTCGATGATGACGCAGACGGCGCTCGGCGACCGTCTGCTGCCGCTCAGCCTCGACGAGGTGGCCCAGGAGTCGAAGGCGAAGGACGAGATCCTTCCGCTGTACGACTTCGAGCCGTCGGCGGAGGACGTCCTCGACGCCCTGCTGCCGCGCTATGTGGAGAGCCGCGTGTACAACGCGCTGCTCCAGTCGGCCGCCTCCAAGCACGCCGCCACGCGGCGTGCGATGAAGTCGGCCACCGACAACGCCGGAGAGCTGATCGAGACGCTCTCCCGACTTGCCAACGCGGCCCGCCAGGCCGAAATCACCCAGGAAATCAGCGAGATCGTCGGTGGCTCCAGCGCCCTCGCCGACGCGACCGCGGGGAGTGACCGCTAATGACCACCACTGTTGAGACCGCGACGGCCACGGGCCGCGTCGCCCGGGTCATCGGCCCGGTCGTCGACGTGGAGTTCCCCGTCGACGCGATGCCGGAGATCTACAACGCCCTCCACGTCGAGATCGCCGACCCGGCGAAGGCGGGCGAGAAGAAGACCCTGACCCTGGAGGTCGCCCAGCACCTGGGTGACGGCCTGGTCCGCACCATCTCCATGCAGCCGACCGACGGCCTGGTCCGTCAGGCCGTCGTCACCGACACCGGCACGGGCATC
This sequence comes from Streptomyces sp. NPDC051051, assembly GCF_040682975.1. Lineage (NCBI taxonomy): Bacteria > Bacillati > Actinomycetota > Actinomycetes > Kitasatosporales > Streptomycetaceae > Streptomyces > Streptomyces sp. NPDC051051. Next base: position 64,590 of record NZ_JBFBCB010000005.1, on the reverse strand, counting down.
ACCGTTCCGGTCGGCGACTTCACCAAGGGCAAGGTGTTCAACACCCTCGGTGAGGTGCTGAACGTCGACGAGCAGTACTCGGGCGAGCGCTGGTCCATCCACCGCAAGGCCCCCAACTTCGACGAGCTCGAGTCGAAGACCGAGATGTTCGAGACCGGCGTCAAGGTCATCGACCTCCTCACCCCGTACGTCAAGGGTGGAAAGATCGGTCTGTTCGGTGGTGCCGGCGTCGGCAAGACGGTGCTCATCCAGGAGATGATCTACCGCGTCGCCAACAACCACGACGGTGTCTCCGTGTTCGCCGGCGTCGGCGAGCGCACCCGTGAGGGCAACGACCTCATCGAGGAGATGTCGGACTCGGGCGTCATCGACAAGACCGCCCTGGTCTTCGGTCAGATGGACGAGCCCCCGGGCACCCGTCTGCGCGTGGCCCTCGCGGGTCTGACCATGGCGGAGTACTTCCGCGATGTGCAGAAGCAGGACGTGCTGTTCTTCATCGACAACATCTTCCGCTTCACCCAGGCCGGCTCCGAGGTGTCGACCCTGCTCGGCCGTATGCCCTCCGCGGTGGGCTACCAGCCGAACCTGGCCGACGAGATGGGTCTCCTCCAGGAGCGCATCACCTCGACCCGCGGTCACTCGATCACCTCCATGCAGGCGATCTACGTCCCCGCGGACGACCTGACCGACCCGGCCCCGGCCACCACCTTCGCCCACCTCGACGCGACGACGGTTCTGTCCCGTCCGATCTCCGAGAAGGGCATCTACCCGGCCGTGGACCCGCTGGACTCCACGTCCCGCATCCTGGACCCGCGGTACATCGCGCAGGACCACTACGACTGCGCCATGCGCGTCAAGACGATCCTGCAGAAGTACAAGGACCTCCAGGACATCATCGCGATCCTCGGTATCGACGAGCTGGGCGAAGAGGACAAGCTTGTCGTCCACCGCGCCCGTCGCGTGGAGCGCTTCCTGTCCCAGAACACCCACGTCGCCAAGCAGTTCACCGGCGTCGACGGGTCGGACGTGCCGCTGGAGGAGTCCATCAGGGCCTTCAACGCGATCTGCGACGGCGAGTACGACCACTTCCCGGAGCAGGCGTTCTTCATGTGCGGTGGTCTCGAGGACCTCAAGAAGAACGCGAAGGAGCTCGGCGTCTCCTGACCTGGGGAGCCGCTCAGTCCTGAGCTGTGAGTTCGTGTGAGGGGGCGGGGGCGCCCCGCCCCCTCTTCCACGCCTATTAGACTTGTAACCAACACCCGGCAGACCCGCCGGGTGGTGACCCGAGGAGCCACCTTGGCTGCTGAGCTGCATGTCGCGCTGGTCGCGGCCGACCGAGAGGTCTGGTCCGGCGAGGCCACCCTGGTCGTCGCGCGCACCACGTCCGGCGACATCGGCGTCATGCCCGGTCACCAGCCGCTGCTCGGTGTGCTGGAGTCGGGCCCGGTGACCATCCGTACGAGTGAGGGCGGAACGGTCGTCGCCGCGGTGCACGGCGGTTTCATCTCGTTCGCGGACAACAAGCTGTCCCTGCTGGCCGAGATCGCCGAGCTGTCGGAGGAGATCGACGTCCAGCGCGCGGAGCGGGCGCTCGAGCGCGCGCAGGCGGAGGCCGACGCCGCCGCCCAGCGCCGGGCCGACGTACGACTGCGTGCGGCGGCGGTCCACTGACCCGGCTCGCCGTGTGACGACGTCACTCAGCCGCGGCCGGCACCGGAGCGATCCGGAGCCGGCCGCGGCTGAGGCAGATCTGGATGTTTTTTCCGTTCCGTTACCTATTTTCGGTACCTAGGAGACGAGGAGGTCGGTGTCGATGGTCCTCGCTCTGACTGTGTGCGGAATTGTCGTGGCCCTGGTGGTGCTGGGGCTGTTCGTCTTCGGCCTGCGCCGCAGACTCATCCAGCGTTCCGGCGGGACCTTCGACTGTTCCCTGCGCTGGGACGTCCCCGAGGACACGGACACGAGCGGAAAGGGCTGGAGCTACGGCGTCGCCCGCTACAACGGCGACCGCATCGAGTGGTATCGCGTCTTCTCCTACGCCTACCGCCCGCGCCGCGTGCTGGAGCGTGCCTCGATCGAGGTGGCCGGCCGCCGGCTGCCCGAGGGCGAGGAGGAGCTGGCGCTGCTGTCCGACGCGGTCGTCCTCACCTGCGCGCACCGGGGCACGCGTCTCGAACTGGCGATGAGCGAGGACGCGCTGACCGGATTCCTCGCGTGGCTCGAGGCGGCCCCGCCCGGTCAGCGCGTCAACGTGGCCTGAGGCCGGCGTATCAGCCCAGCGGTACGCTGCTCCCGCCGTAGCCCACCGACAGGGTGCCGGTGCTGTCGAGTTCGGTGACCGACACCCACGTCCCGTCGCGGTTCACCCCCTCGTCGTCGCCGACGCACGGCTCTCCCTCGACCGGCACGGTGCCGGTCGAGGCGACGGTGCCGAAGCCCGTGAGATCGAACCCGGCCCGTCAGCCTTGTCCTGAGTCGCATGATTCCCCCTGAATGAGAACTTCCGGTTGCTGTCGACCACCCCACTGTCGGGCCGACGGAGCGCACGTCGACATCGGCTGACCGGCCCCCAGGGGGACCTAAGGGCTCCATGGGGCGCGTGAGCGGGGGCGTGCGGGGCGCGAAAAACACCGCGGGCGGGCCCTGGGGCCCGCCCGCGGTGCCGGTGCGGGGAAAGTGCGGAAGAGGGGGAGAAGGGACGGGGGGACGGCGGCTGTTCCTACAGGCCGCTGTTGATGGCGCTCACCAGCTCACCGTTCGCGGTGTCGCCGCTGAACTCCCAGAAGAAGGCGCCGCCCAGGCCCTGGTTCTTGGCCCAGGTCATCTTTCCGGCGATCGTCGACGGGGTGTCGTAGGACCACCAGTTGGTGCCGCAGTACGCGTAGGCCGTGCCGGCGATGGTGCCGGTGACGGGGCAGGACGTCTTGAGAATCTTGTAGTCCTCGATGCCCGCCTCGTAGGTGCCGGGGGCCGCTCCGGTCGCCGTGCCGCCGGGGGCGGCCTGGGTGACGCCGGTCCAGCCGCGGCCGTAGAAGCCGATGCCGAGCAGCAGCTTGGCGGACGGGACGCCCTTCGCCTTCAGCTTGGCGATGGCGTCGGCGGAGTTGAAGCCCGCGGCCGGGATGCCGGCGTAGGAGGTGAGCGGGGAGTGCGGGGCGGTCGGGCCGTCCTTGTCGAAGGCGCCGAAGTAGTCGTACGTCATCACGTTGTACCAGTCGAGGTACTGGGCGGCGCCGCCGTAGTCGGCCGCGTCGATCTTGCCGCCGGAGGAGCCGTCGGCGGTGATGGCCGCGGTGACCAGGTAGTCGGGGCCGAACTCGGCGCGCAGGGCCTGCGAGAGGGTCTTGAAGGCGGCCGGCCCGCTGGTGTCACAGGTCAGGCCGCAGGCGTTCGGGTACTCCCAGTCGATGTCGATGCCGTCGAAGACGTCGGCCCAGCGCGGGTCCTCCACGACGGCCTTGCAGGACTTGGCGAAGGCGGTCGCGTTGGCCGCGGCCTGGCCGAAGCCGCCGGAGTAGGTCCAGCCGCCGAAGGAGTACAGCACCTTGATGTGCGGGTACTTCGCCTTGAGCTGGCGGAGCTGGTTGAAGTTGCCGCGCAGCGGCTGGTCCCAGGTGTCGGCGGTGCCGCTGACGGACTGGTCGGCGGTGTAGGCCTTGTCGTAGGCGGCGTAGGTGTCGTCGACGGTGCACTGCCCGTTCTTGACGTTGCCGAACGCGTAGTTGATGTGGGTGATCTTCGCGGCGGAGCCGGAGGTCACCAGGTTCTTGACGTGGTAGTTGCGGCCGTACACGCCCCACTCGGTGAAGTAGCCGAGCTTGACCTTGCCGCCGGTGGGCGGGGGCTCGGTGGTGCCGCCGGTGGTGCGCACGGCGCGGGCGCCGCTGACCGGGCCGGTCTGGTCGGCGGTGTCACGGGCCTGCACGGTGTAGGAGTAGTCGGTGCCGGCGGTCAGGACGGTGTCGGTGTACGAGGTCGTCGTCACCGTGGCGACCTTGGCGCCGTCGCGCAGGACGTCGTAGTTCTTGACGCCCTTGTCGTCGGTGGCCGCGCTCCAGGCCAGCTTCACCGAGGTGTCGGTGACGTCGGAGGCGGTGGGGGTGCCCGGCGCGGAGGGGGCGGCGTCACCGGGGACCGAGGTGCCGTCGCAGCTGCCGCCGTTGAGCTTGCAGTTGGACGGGGAGCCGGTGCCGGCGCCGTTGAAGCCGAAGGAGACGGAGGCGCCGGGGGCGAGGGAGCCGTTCCAGGACTTGTTCTTGGCGGTCCAGTGGGTGCCGGCGGAGGTGACGTCGGCGTCCCAGGCGGAGGTGACGGACGTGCCGGAGGGGAAGTCCCACTCGACGGTCCAGGAGCTGATGGTCGTGGTGCCGGTGTTCTTCACCGTCCACTTGCCCTCGAAGCCGGTGCCCCAGTCGGAGGGCTTGGCGTAGGTGGCGGTGGCGGACGTCGCGGCCTGGGCCGGGCTCGCGAGGCCGACCAGACCGGCCAGCGGGAGCAGCAGGGTCGAGAGACCTGCCACGGCTCTGTGTCCGAAGCGCATGCAGCGCCTCCTCTGTGAAAGAGCGGGGGTGGGGGGTGTGACTGAGCCTTCACACCCACGGTGCCGCGAGAATAGAAAGGTCTGGACCACAGGTCAATAGGTCTGGACCACTCTGCGGTGCCCGGTTCCGGTCCGGTCCTAGATCCCCAACTCCTGCGCCAGCACCGCCGCTTGCACCCGGCTGCGCAGCTCCAGCTTGCCGAGCAGTCGGCTGACGTGCGTCTTCACCGTCGCCTCGGCCATGTCCAGGCGCTCCGCGATCCCCGCGTTGGACAGCCCCTCACCGAGGCAGGCCAGTACCTCCCGTTCGCGCCGGGTCAGTGAATCCAGCACCGCCGGATCGGCCTTCGGCCCCGGCGCCGGGCTCGCGGCGAACTCCGCGATGAGGCGCCGCGTCACGGCGGGTGCCACGACGCCCTCGCCGCGCGCGACGGTACGGACCGCCTCGATCAGGTCCCTCGCCTCGGTGTTCTTCAGCAGGAACCCGGCCGCGCCCGCCCGCAACGCGCCGAACACGTACGCGTCGAGGTCGAAGGTGGTCAGCACCAGCACGTCCGCGAGCCCCTCCTCGACCACCTTCCGGGTCGCCGACACCCCGTCCAGGCGCGGCATCTGCACGTCCATCAGCACCACGTCCGGCCGCAACTCGCGGGCCAGCGACACCGCCTGCTCCCCGTCGGCCGCCTCGCCGACCACCTCCAGGTCGGGGGCGCTGCGCAGGATGAGGACCAGACCGGCGCGGACGGCGGACTGGTCCTCGGCGACGAGGACGCGGATCATGCGGTGACTCCCTCGGTGACGGCGGTGACGGCGGTGGTGGAGAGGGTGGCGGTGACGAGAGGGTGGCGGTGACGGGCTCGGGGGGCGCGGGTCACTCGGGAGGGTCCCCTTCGGCGATCGGCAGCGAGGCGCGGACGGTCCACGACGTGTCCTCGGGACCGGCCGTGAAGGTGCCGCCCAGCAGCGTGGCCCGCTCCCGCATCCCGACCAGGCCGGCCCCGGAGCCGGGGGCGCGAGGGCCGTCCCGGTGGCCGTACGGGCTGGTCACCCGCACGTCGAGCGCCCCGTCCCGTCGGGCGAGCGTGACGGCGACCGGGCCCGCCGAGGCATGCTTGAGGGCGTTGGTCAGGGACTCCTGGACGATGCGGTAGGCGGCCAGTTCGACCGGGGTCGGCACCGTGCCGTGGTCGGCGCGCAGGGTGACGTCCAGCCCGTTGGCGCGGGCGCCCTCCACCAGGTCGCCCAGCCCGTCGAGGGTGGGGGCGGCGGCCGGTTCGCGGTCCCCGCTGCCGTCCCGCAGGATCCCGATCAGCCGCCGCATCTCGGCCAGTCCGGCCACGCTGTTCTCCCGGATCACCGACAGCGCCTGCCGTGAGGTGTCCGGGTCGTCCAGGGAGAGCGCGGCCGTGGAGTGGATGGCGATCGCCGAGAGGTGGTTGGCGACCATGTCGTGCAGTTCGCGGGCCATCCGGGCGCGTTCCGCGGTCACCGCCTGGGCGCGGTCCATCTCGGCGAGCAGCGCGGTCTGTTCGGCGCGCAGCCGGGCGGCCAGGGCGGCGTCGCGGTGGTTGCGGACGATCAGACCGGTGGAGGCGGGCGCGAAGGACACCACCCCCACGGCCACCCCGATCAGCAGCGCCTCGGGCACCCGCCAGAGGGCGAACGGCACCACCGTCGCCGCCACCGTCAGCAGCCCGGTGATCCACGGGACGCGCCGGGCCGTGGCGGGCGTGCCGTACAGCACGGCCGCGTACACGAGGTCGGTGAACATGATCAGCGTGACGACGCTGCCCCGGGTGACCGTGTCCAGGGTCAGGGCGGCCGTGCCGGTCAGCAGTGCGGTGCGCGGGGCGGCCCGGCGCAGCAGTTCGCAGCCGGCCATCGCCAGGAGCGGCAGCAGGACCGGCCAGCGGCCGTCGAGCAGCACGAGCGGCTCGTCGGCCGGTCGGGTGCCCAGGCCGATGCCCCACAGCAGCACTCCGCCGAGCAGCCCGCCGACGGCGGCGACCACGTCGAACCGGTGCGGGCGGGGGAGTCGGACGGCCATGGCTCCATCCAACACGGCCCGCGCGTCCGCCGCCTTGTGCCCGGGAACGGTTCCGCACTGCATCTTTCGATGTACCGGAGGTTCGTCACCGGCGACGACGAACCGGGCCGCTCCGCGCGGGAGCCTGAGGGGGTGAGAGAGAGGAGCGAACCGTGATCGTCTGGTTGATCGCCGCCTGTGAGATCGGCTTCTGGGTGCTGCTGGCCCTGGGACTGGCCGTCCGCTACCTGCTCGGGTGGCGGCGCACCAGCGTGGTGCTGCTGCTGTGCGAGCCGGTGCTGGAACTGGTCCTGTTCGCCGTCACGGCGATCGACCTGCGCAATGGCGCCGAACCCGGCTGGGAGCACGGCCTTGCGGCGCTCTACATCGGCTACACCGTCGCCTTCGGCCACTACACGATCCGCTGGCTCGACGGCCATGCCGCCCACCGCCTCGCCGGCGGCCCGCCGCCGCCCCGGCCGCCCCGCTACGGCCGCGCCCGCGCCCGCCACGAGGCGAAGCTGTGGCTGCGGGCCGTGTTCGGCGGAGCCGTCGCCCTGGCCCTGCTCGAGTGCGCCGTCCGGTACGTCGGCGACTCCGGCGACGTCAGTTCGCTGCGCGGGTTCCAGTGGACGGCCGTGCGGGCGGTCGGTATCTACGGCCTGATCGCCCTGTCCTACACGGTCTGGCCCCGCAGGGCCCCGGCGGGCGGCCACGCGGAGGCGGAGGGGGACGGGTCCGCGAAGGACCGGCCGGCGCGCACCTCCGCCGGCGACCGCTAGCGGACCCTCAGCGCTCCCCGCCGGGGACCCACAGGACGTCGCCCGCGGCCTTGTTCGCCGACCGCGCCAAGATGAACAGCAGGTCCGACAGGCGGTTGAGGTAGGTCGCCGTCAGGGGGTTCATCACCTCGCCGTGCGCCTCCAGCGCGGCCCAGGTCGAGCGCTCGGCGCGGCGGACCACCGTGCACGCCTGGTGCAGCAGGGCCGCGCCGGGCGTACCGCCGGGGAGGATGAAGGACCGCAGCTTCTCCAACTCCGCGTTGAAGCGGTCGCAGTCGGCCTCCAGCCGGTCGACGTAGAACTGCTCGACCCGCAGCGGCGGGAAGTCCGGGTTTTCCACCACCGGCGTCGACAGGTCCGCGCCCACGTCGAACAGGTCGTTCTGCACGCGGGTGAGGACCGCGACGATCGCCTCGTCGAGTCCGCCCAGCGCGATCGCCGTACCGATGACCGCGTTCGCCTCGTTCGCGTCCGCGTACGCCGCGATGCGCAGGTCGGTCTTGGCGACCCGGCTCATGTCGCCGAGAGCGGTGGTGCCCTGGTCGCCGGTCCTGGTGTAGATGCGCGTCAGATTGACCATGCCGCCAATCTAGACCGTCCCCGGCGCCGTGCGGCGTACCGTCCGTCACGGCCGTCGGACGCCGTCCGGGAGGGGGTCAATCGGCGCGAATCCGGCAGGAATTGAGGACGTGACCGGCGTCTCACGCCCTGAGACGTGAAACGCGTTACTAACCGGTCACACAGCGCCTCACGCCCGCTAGTGTCCGGCCGAGAGCCATGCGGAGGGGAGTTCGCTCCGTCGGCACGCAATGCGCCGGATGGTTGACGCCGGTGATATCGGACGTGGGAGCGGGCAGGGCTTTCCGGAAGCGCTGAAACCGCACAGGCCCCATGGGCCTCACCCCTGCGGGTGAATTCGGTATCGGTTCGCTCACAGACGGCAACCTCTGACCGCTTGGCGCAGTCAGACGATGCAACACCGGACATTCACCACCGCGGAGCACGAGACGCACGCTTAGGGGAGCGCTATGCACATCAGGGGCGACCACGTCGAGCTGGCCGTCGGGGGCCGCCTCGACGTCCGCAGCGCGGCGGACGCCCGTACGGTCCTGCACACGGCGGTCGACGACGGTGTCGGCGACCTGGTGCTCGACCTGTCCGAACTCGACTCCTGGGACGCCACCGGACTCGGCGTCATCATGGGCGCCCACCGCCGGGCGGGCCGCTGCGGCCGGCGCCTGGTGCTGCGGGACGTACCGCCCCAGATGCAGCGCCTCCTGGTGGCCACCCGGCTGCACCGGATCCTCGCCATCGAGGGCGGCATCGGAGTGGAGTCCCTCCCGCGCGTGTGAGACCGTCCCCGGCGGGCACCCGAGGCGCGCAAACCTCACATGTACGACGCGCGCAATCCTCACCGGACCGTGACGTCTCGGACGGCGCGGCACCCCGGGCTGTCGTGGATACTGTGCGAAGGTTTACGGTTCGTCTGCCCGCGCCCGCAGCCCTCGAGCGGGCACCGGACCAGAAGCGACAGCGCAGTGTGCAGCGAGGCCGGGAGGGGCTGTCTCCACACCACGCTTTTGGGGGGCTTTACCTATGGACCCGACGCACCGCGGATCCGAGGAGTACGGCCGCGACGGCCACGCGCCGCGCCCGCGCCCCTCCAAGGACCCCCTCACCCCCGACTTCGGACAGCACGCGCCGGCTCTCGCCCGCACCGTGCGACTCGTCGCCGGCGAGCACCTGCTCACCGTCAACCCGGTCGACGGCAGCGAGATCGAACTCTCCCCGCCCACCGGGCGGCCCGGACGCCCTGTCAAGCGCACCCTCGAGGAGCGCGCCGAGGTCGACGAGGCGGCCCGGCCGCCCGCTCCCGCCGGACCCGCCCAGCCCGAACATCCCCTCCTCGGCCGCCAGGAGGAGCGAGAACAGCTCGTCCGGCTGCTGGCCCGCGGCCGTTCGGTGCGTCTCACCGGCCCCGCCGGCTCCGGCCGCACCAGCCTGCTCGACCTCGTCGCCGAGGACTGCGAGGACCTCGCGCCCGACGGCGTGGTCCGCCTCACCGGTTACCGCCGCACCACCGCCGACCTCCTCCACGACCTCTTCCACACCGTCTACGACGCCCCGCTGCGCCGCCTCGACGACGAGGAACTCCGCGCCCTCGTGGGCGAGATCGGCGCGGTCGTCGTGGTCGACGACCTGGAGTTCGGCGGCGCCGACCTCGACGGGCTGCTGGAGGCCACCCCCGAGTGCGCCTTCCTGTTCGGCACCACCCCCGACACGCCACCGCCCACCGCCGGCTCGGCCGTCGCGGAGGTCGCCCTGAGCGGCCTCGACCGCGCGGGCGGCGTCGAGGTGATCGAACGGGCCGTCGGCCGCGTCCTGACCGAGGAGGAGGCCAACTGGGCCGGCGACCTCTGGTTCGAGTCCGAGGGCCTGCCGCTGCGGTTCGTCCAGGCCGGCGCCCTGCTGCGGCAGCGCGACCGGCTGCGGGCCGACACCGCCGCGGTCGACGAGTTCGGCGTCTTCGAGGACGCCCGGCCGTTCACCGCCCCCGCCGACACCCCGCCCGGCGAGGCCGAGGAGATACCCCTGCCCTCCCTGGGCGAGGCCGCCGCGCCCGCTCCCCTGCTCGCCGCCCGGCTCAGCGCCTCCGCCCGCACCGCCCTGCGCTTCGCCGTCGCCCTCGGCGGCGAGGTCCCGCACCAGGCCCATCTGCCCGCCCTGGTCGGCGACACCCACGCCGACGCCGCCCTCGGGGAACTGACCGCCTGCGGGCTCGTCACCCCGGTCGGCGCCCGCTACCGTCTCGCGGCCGGCGTGCAGGCCCAGCTGGAGGCCGCCGGATACGCCGACGACGTCACCGCCCGCGCCCACACCGCCGCCCGGCACTACGCCTGGTGGGCCGGACATCCCTCGGTCACCCCGGCGCGGGTGTGCGCGGAGGCCGACGCCGTGCTCGCTGCCCTGGCCGCGACCGTCCCGGCGACCGAGCGGTCCGCCGAGGGCGAGCGGTCCGCCGAGGGCGAACGGGCCACCGCGGTCGAGCTGGCCCGCACCGCGGCGCCCGCCTTCGCCGCCGGACTTCACTGGGGCGCCTGGGAGCAGGCCCTGCACGAGGGTGCCGAAGCGGCCCGCCTCGCGGGGGAGTCCGCCGACCGGGCCTACTTCCACCACGAACTGGGCGTCCTCGCCCTCTGCACCGGACAGCTCGACCGGGCCCGCTCCGAGCTGGAGGCCTCCATCGGGCTGCGCGGCTCCCTCGCCGACAAGCGGGGCACCACGGCCGGCCGCCGTGCCCTCGCCCTGGTCGCCGACCGCTCGGGCGACGTACCCGGCCTGGTCGTGCTCACGCCGGGCGAGGAGACGCCCGACGCCCGCCGCGAGGAGCCGGTGTCCCCGCCCCGCGGCATCACCGCGGCCCTCCCGTCGGCACCGCCCATCGGGCCCACCGTCGTCACCGGCCGGCCCGCCGCCGCGCCCGCGGCCCACCGCGGCCGGGGCGGCCTGCGGGGCCTGGCCAAGCGCAACCTCGTCGCGGCCGGAGCGGGCGCCCTGCTCGTCGCCGTCCTCGGCACGGTGGTGACCCTCGGCGCCACCTCCGGCGCCGACCCGAACGCTCCCTCCGACACCGGGCGCGTCAACCCCACCGCCGGCACGAGCGTCGGCGACGACGACCTCGACGACGACCTCCCGGCCGCCGACACGGGCGCCGGTGACACCGGGGAGGCCGCCGGTGCGCCCACGGACCCGGGACCGGACGGGACGATGGGGACGTCGGACGACCCGACGCCGACGGGAACGGCGGAGCCGTCGCCGTCGGCGAGCAGCTCGCAGGGCGGCGGCGAACCCTCCGGCTCGCCGAAGCCGTCCTCGTCGACGAGTTCGACCTCCAGGCCTTCGTCCACCCCGCCGCCGACCTCCCCCTCGACGCCCCCCTCCACTCCTGCGACGACTCCGCCCTCGACGCCGCCGACCGAGACCGCTGACCCGTCCCCCTCGGCCAGCACCGACCCGTCGACGTCGACGTCGGCCAGTGGTTCCGCATCCGGCACCCCCGCCGGCTCGTCCGGCACCCCCGCCGGGTCGAGCCCCTCGGACCCCCTGATCTGACCCCGCGACACAAGCGAGGGGGGCGGGTCCCGCAAGGACCTGCCCCCCTCGTCGTGCGGCCGCCTCAGAACAGCCGGAGCTTGTCGTCCTCGATGCCGCGCATGGCGTCGTAGTCGAGGACCTGGCAGCCGATGCCGCGGTCCGTGGCCAGCACCCGGGCCTGCGGCTTGATCTCCTGCGCGGCGAAGACGCCCCGCACCGGAGCCAGATGGGGATCGCGGTTCAACAGCTCCAGATAGCGCGTGAGTTGCTCGACGCCGTCGATCTCGCCGCGCCGCTTGATCTCGACCGCGACGGTCCGGCCCTCGGCGTCGCGGCAGAGGATGTCGACCGGGCCGATGGCCGTCATGTACTCGCGGCGGATCAGCGTGTAGCCCTCGCCGAGGATCTCGATGCGGTCGGCGAGGAGTTCCTGGAGGTGTGCTTCCACGCCGTCCTTGATCAGGCCGGGATCGACGCCGAGTTCGTGCGAGGAGTCGTGCAGGACCTCCTCCATCGTGATGATGAGCTTCTCGCCCGCTTTGTTGACGACGGTCCAGACGCCGTCCTCCGCGTCCGTGCCCTCCTTCAGCGTGCAGGGCGGCGACATCCAGTTGAGGGGCTTGTAGGCCCGGTCGTCCGCGTGGATCGAGACGCTGCCGTCCGCCTTCACCAGGATCAGACGGGGGGCGGAGGGGAGGTGGGCGGTGAGCCGGCCCGCGTAGTCCACGGAGCACCGGGCGATGACGAGGCGCATGGTCGGCAACGCTACTCGACACCCCGCACGCCACGCGATTCGCCCACCTGTCTCCCCTCCCCCACCCCTCACGACGGTCCCGGGCGCCGCACGATTTCACCTGGAAAACACACGTTCGACAGTGGCCGATACTGCGCCCCACCGCGGCCCCCTATGTGCCCGTTCTCCTGGTGCGGTCACGGTCCGTTGCCTACCGTAGGAACGGGAGGTCGCGGTGTGTGTACGCAGCGTGCTCGGTGGCCGTGCGCGGCGAACTCCCTCTATCTGTCCGGCAACCCCTGCGCCTCGGGGGTGCGAGAGGAGTATCCATGTCGCTCGACGTCTCACCGGCCCTACTCGAACAGGCCGAGCGAGGCGAGGTCGACGAAGCAGAATTCGTCGACTGCGTCCGGACCTCCCTGCCCTACGCATGGGAGATGATCAGTTCCCTGGTGGCCCAGCTGAAGGTGGACGGCGGCCAGTTCGCCGACAACCAGACGCCCCCGCCGGACGAGCAGGCACGCGGGCAGTTGCTGCGAGCGCTGGCGAGTGACGCGATACGCGGCGCCCTGCAGCGGCACTTCGGTGTCCGGCTGGCCTTCCAGAACTGCCACCGGGTGGCGGTGTTCCCGTTGGACACGTCGGTCGACGAGTCGCTGTCCCGCTTCACGTCGGTCCGCAGCCAGGTCCTCAACCAGTCCCCGGAATTCCGGGACTGCTGAAGCTCTCGCTTGCCGCTCCCGACCGGGGAGGACTCAGCACGGAGCGGCAAGCTTCCCGGCGGCGGGGCCGCTCACCGGAGGTGGGGGAGGACCTCCGAGCCCAGCCGCCGTACGTTCTCCTCCGTGGCCGCGAGGTCGCCGGAGCCCTCGACGAGCAGGGCGAAGCGCGAGATGCCGGTTCGCTCGCTGGTCGCCGCGAGGCGGTCGGCGCACAGCCGCGGGGTGCCCACCGGGTGCAGCCCGCAGAGGAGTTCGGTGTACGCCACCGGGTCCCGCATGCCGCGGGCCCGGCCGTCCACCGTCACATGGGCGTCGAGGCCCTGCTTCAGCCAGCCCGGCATCGCCTTCACCAGCGTCTCCACGGCGTCGGCGCGGCGGTCCGCGATCTGGCAGACGCCCGCCGAGACGTGGCCGGCGCCCCGGATCTCCGCGGCCGGCCGGCCGGCCGTGCGCGCGTGCTGCCGCCACAGGGCGACCATCTCCGCCTTCTCCTCGTCCCCGACGTGCATGCCGAGCAGCATCGGCAGGCCCCGCTCGGCGGCCAGCCGCACACTCGCCGGGGAGGTGCAGGCGACGACCACCTCCGGGCCCGCCACGTCCGTCAGGGCCTCCGAGGGCCGCGGTACGACGGGGACCTCACGGAAGCGGAAACGCTCGCCGTCCGCCCCCACGGACGGTTCGCGCAGCCAGCGCACCAGCAGGTCCAGCGATTCCGGGAACCCCGACTCGTACGCCTCCAGGCCCGAGCCGAACACCTCCAGGTCGACCCAGGGGCCGCCACGCCCCACGCCCAGCGAGAAGCGGCCGCCGCTCGTCAGATGGAGCAGCGCGGCCTGCTCGCCCAGGGCGACGGGGTGCACGGTGGGCAGCACGCTCACCGCCGTGCCCACCCGCAGGCGCCGGGTGCGGCCGAGCAGCAGGGCCGCCAGGGTGACCGCGGACGGGCACGTGCCGTACGGCACGAAGTGGTGCTCGGCCAGCCAGACCGAGTCCAGCCCCGACTCCTCGGCGACCTCCGCGGAGCGGACGGCGCGGTGCAACGCCTCCCCCTGGCCCTGCCCCGGGAACTGGGCCGCCAACACGAAACTTCCAACACGCATGGGACTTTCCTGCTTCCTCGGCTCCGACACGGAGCTCCCCCGCCCGGCATAACCGCCCGACACGTGCCGAGGTCACGGTCCGGCGAGGAGATTTGCGGATTGTCCGGAGAATGCGCCGTCCGGCGGCGGGCCCGGCGGCACCGGTCCGCCCGGGTACCCGGTACGGCTCCGCGTAGGCTGGTCGGCAACCCTGCACCCTGTACAGCCCCGTGAGGTGTCCCTTGTCCCCGCGTCGCAACCGCCCCAAGGGTGACGACTCGTCCGGCCGGAGCGCCGAGGACGACCGCGCGAGCCGGTACGGCGGCTGGCAGTCCGGCGTCAGCTGGGCCGGCGAGGAGTGGAGCGTGCGGCACGTCGCGGGCACGAGCGCGCAGGGCAAGACGTACCGCTGTCCCGGCTGCGACCAGCTGATCCCCGGCGGCATGCCGCACGTCGTCGCGTGGCCCGAGCACTCGGGGGTCGACGAGCGCCGGCACTGGCACAAGGCATGCTGGAACGCACGGGACCGCCGCACCCCCGGGGTGCGGCGGTCCCGTAACGCGCCGAGGTTCTAGGACCTTCCGTCCGGATCGGGCCGGATCAGACGTCGCGCTTCTGGAGCAGGGCGAAGGCGCCGCCGAGGGCCGCCGCCGTCACGCCGAGCGCGATCCACAGCGGGTCCCAGCCGGACGGTCCGGTGTCGGTCAGCGAGGTGGAGTAGAACACGCTGAGCTGGTTCGGGATCGAGTACTCGAACAGGGCCTGGCGCAGGTCCTCCAGCGAGGACGAGAACATGAACAGCGCGATCACCAGCGGCGCCAGGACGAGGCCGATCATGATGGTGATGGCGCCCGCCGAGTGCCGGATGAGCGAGCCCATCGCCAGCGAGAGCAGGCCGAGCAGCGCGATGTAGAGGGACACGCCGACGGTGCCCTTCAGCCATTCGCCGGTGGAGGGGTCCCTGGCGTCCGTCAGCAACGCCACGTCCACCAGCGCGACGAGAAGGGACGACACCAGCGTCACCACGAAGGCGACCAGGAAGAACACGAGGGCCTTCGCGGCGAGCACGCGGCCGCGGGACGGGCAGGCCACCATCGTGGTCCGGATCATGCCGGTGCCGTACTCCGAGGCGGTGGTCAGCACGCCGAGCGTGATGATGCACATGCTGCCCAGGAGCAGCCCGAAGAAGCCGAACGACAGCGGGTTCTCGCCGCTCACGTCGCCCTCGGACGCGCTCGCGGAGACGATCGCCGCGGTGAGCAGCCCGATGCCGACGACCAGCAGGACGAACACGCCCAGCGTCCACATCGTGGAGCGCACCGACCGGATCTTCGTCCACTCCGAGGCGACGGCGTGCCCGAGGTGCGTGCGCACGACGGGGATCGGCGAGGTGTAGCCGGGGTACGAGGGGCCGGGCGCCGCCTGCCAGGCGGGCGCGGCCTGCGGGGCCGGGGTCTGGGGCGTGCTCATCGGGCGTCCTCGGTCGTGGTCGGGGCGGATGCCTGCGGCGCGACGGCGGGCTGCTCCGACGCCTGCGGAGCGGCGGCCGGGGCCGCAGGCGCCGGTGCGGCGGCCGGCTGTGCGGGGGCGGCGGTCGGCTGCGCGGCCGGCGGCTGCGCAGCGGGCGCGGGTGCCGGTGCGGGGGCCGCCGGCGCGACCGGCTGGGCGTACGGGTTGGGCACGCCGGGCGCCCCGGCGCCGTACGGGCCCGGAGCGGCGCCCGGCGGGGGCTGCGGGGGCGCGTAACCCTGCTGCGGGTGCGGCGGGGCGTACCAGCCGGGCTGGCCCTGGCCGGGCACCGGCATCGGGGGCTGGACGCCCGGCGGCAGCGGCTGCTGGAGTCCGGCCTTCTGGTCGGTGGTCGACCGGTAGTCGACGGCCCCCTGCGTCATCCGCATGTAGGCCTCCTCCAGCGAGGCCTGGTGCGGCGACAGCTCCCACAGGCGTACGTCCGCGTCGTGGGCGATGTCGCTGATGCGGGGGAGCGGCAGGCCGGTCACGCGCAGCGCGCCGTCCTGCTCGGGCAGGACGTGGCCGCCCGCCTCGGTGAGCGCGCCGGCGAGCTTCTCGCGCTGCTGCGGCTCGGTGTGCGGGGTGCGCACGCGCGCGAAGTCCGCGGAGTTGGCCGAGATGAAGTCGGTCACGCTCATGTCGGCGAGGAGCTGCCCGCGCCCGATGACGATCAGGTGGTCGGCGGTCAGGGCCATCTCGCTCATCAGGTGCGAGGAGACGAAGACCGTACGGCCCTCCGCCGCGAGCGACCTCATCAGGTTGCGCACCCAGAGGATGCCCTCGGGGTCGAGGCCGTTGACCGGCTCGTCGAACAGCAGCACCTGGGGGTCGCCGAGGAGCGCGGCGGCGATGCCGAGCCGCTGGCCCATGCCGAGGGAGAAGCCCTTGGAGCGCTTGCGCGCCACGTCCTGGAGCCCGACCACCCCGAGCACCTCGTCCACGCGCCGGGCCGGGATGCCGGAGAGCTGGGCGAGGCTCAGCAGGTGGTTGCGGGCGTGCCGGCCGCCGTGCACGGCCTTGGCGTCCAGCAGGGCGCCTACCTGGCGGGGGGCGTTCGGCAGCTTGCGGTAGGGGTAGCCGCCGATCGTCACCGAGCCCGCGGTCGGGTTGTCCAGGCCGAGGATCATGCGCATCGTCGTCGACTTGCCCGAGCCGTTGGGCCCGAGGAAGCCGGTGACGGCGCCGGGCCGTACCTGGAAGGAAAGGTTGTACACAGCGGTCTTGTCGCCGTAGCGCTTGGTCAGGCCGACTGCTTCGATCATGCTCCGCACCCATCGACAGGTTCAGGACAGCGGGGCACGCGCCCCCCGTAAGGCTTAGGAGGATATCGAGGCGCTGACGGTTCCGCTCACCTCAAAGCAAAGCCCAAAGCTTCACGCATCGCGTTTCCTCAGCAGCAGGTACCCGCCCGCGAGCGCCGCCGCCACCCAGGCCGCCATGATCGCCAGTCCGCCCCAGGGACCGTACGGGGTGTCGTCGTCGAGCGGGGTGACCACCTGCATGATCCTGCTGCCGGCCTGGTCGGGCAGGTACTGGCCGATCTTCTTCGTCGCGTCGACGTTGCCCAGGATGTTGGAGATCAGGAAGAAGAACGGCATCAGGATGCCCAGCGACAGCATCGGCGAGCGCAGCATCACGGCCACGCCCATCGAGAACACCGCGATCAGCGTCATGTAGAGACCGCCGCCGATCACCGCCCGCAGCACGCCGCTGTCGCCGATCGACGCCCTGTGCTCGCCGAGCATGGCCTGCCCGAGGAAGAACGCGGCGAAGCTGGTCGCCATCCCCACCACGAGCGCGAGCCCGGTCGCCACCGCGATCTTGCTGAACAGGAAGGTGCCCCGCTGCGGCACCGCCGCCAGCGAGGTGCGGATCATGCCCGTGCTGTACTCGTTGGACACCACGAGCACCCCGAACACGATCATCGCGAGCTGGCCGAGGCTCATCCCGGCGAAGCTGATGAACGTCGGGTCGAAGGAGAGCCGGTCGCCCCGGCTCATGTCGTCGAACTCGTTCCTCGACAGCGCCGAGATCAGCATGCCGAGGGCGATGGTGACCACCACGGCGAGGGACAGCGTCCAGACGGTGGACGCCACGGAACGGATCTTCGTCCACTCCGAACGGATGACCTGGGTCGCCGCCATCTCAGTCCTTCCTCCGTCCGTCGCCCCACGGCTGCCGCTGCACGGGGTCGCCGCTGTGTGCGTGGTACTCGACCGACTCCGCGGTCAGCTGCATGAACGCCTCCTCCAGGGAGGCCCGCTGGGGGCTCAGCTCGTGCAGCACGATCTGGTGCTGCGCGGCCAGCTCACCGATCCGCTCCGACTTGTCCCCGTCCACCTCCAGCACCTCACCGCCGGTCTCCACGACGGTGACCCCGGCCCCGTGCAGCACATCCAGCAGCCGCTCCCGCTGCGGGGTGCGGATGCGGACGTACGACCGTGAGTTCTGGGCGATGAAGTCGGCCATCGAGGTGTCGGCGAGCAGCCGGCCCTGGCCGATGACGACCAGGTGGTCGGCGGTCAGCGCCATCTCGCTCATCAGATGGGAGGACACGAACACCGTCCGGCCCTGCGCGGCGAGCGACTTCATCAGGTTGCGGATCCAGTGGATGCCCTCGGGGTCGAGACCGTTGACCGGCTCGTCGAACATCAGGATCCGCGGATCGCCGAGCAGCGCGCCCGCGATGCCCAGCCGCTGCCCCATGCCCAGCGAGAACCCCTTGGCCTTCTTCTTCGCCACCGACGTCAGACCGACGGTCTCCAGCACCTCGTGCACCCGGCCGGTGGGGATGCCGTTGCTCTGCGCCATGCACAGCAGGTGGTTGAAGGCGCTGCGCCCGCCGTGCATGGCCTTGGCGTCGAGCAGGGCGCCGATGTACTTCAGCGGGTCCCTGAGCCGGTCGTAACGCTGTCCGTCGATGCGGACGTCCCCGGCGGTCGGCCGGTCGAGGCCGAGCATCATCCGCATGGTGGTGGACTTCCCGGCGCCGTTCGGACCGAGGAAGCCCGTGACGATGCCCGGTCTGACGGTGAAGGTCAGGTTGTTGACCGCCACCTTCTCGCCGTACCGCTTGGTCAGGCCCTCGAGCTCGATCATGCGGCCACGCTAGGGCCGGTGCGGGGCCGGTGCCAACCCGGCGGGCGAACGGCGGCCGAAGCCGACGTGAAAGAGGCGGTGGGAACAGGCCCCACCGCCCCTGATCACCTTCGGCGACTACCGGGTCTGCTGCGCCGGCACACCGCGGGAGATCGGCTCGTCCTCGGCCGGGGAGCTTGCCGCGGCCACCGCGGCGCCCGTGAGGGTGGCGAGCATCTCGCGCACGTTCGTCAGCTGGGCGTTGATCGAGTCGCGGCGGTTGGTGAGAGCCGCCAGCTCGCGCTCCGATTCCGAACGGATCCGGTCCGCCTTGGCGTTCGCGTCGGCCACGATGTCCTCGGCCTGGCGCTGCGCCGTCTCGACGGTCTGACGGGCCCGGCGCTCGGCGTCCGTGCGCAGCTTCTCCGCCTCCAGACGCAGCTGCTCCGCGCGGTGCTCGATCTCCGCGAGGCGCTTCTCCGCCTTCTGCTGACGCGACGCCAGGTCGCGCTCGGACTGCTCGCGGCGCTTGGCGAGGTTCGTCTCGAAGTCGGCGGCGGCCTGCGCGGCCTTGGCGCGGGTCTCCTCGAAGAGGGCGTCGGCCTCCTCGCGCTTGGACTGCGCGTCCTTCTGGGCCTCGGAACGCAGCTGCTGGGCGTCGCTCTTGGCCTTCTCGATGACCCGGACGCCCTCGTCCTCGGCCTTGGCCTTGCGCTCCGCGGCGAACGACTCCGCGTCGTTGCGGACCTGCTGGGCCGCCGACTCGGCCAGCTCACGGTGCTGCTCGGCCGCGCGACGGGCCTCCTCGCGCAGATCCTTGGCCTCCTCCTCGGCGAGGCGGAGGATCTTCTCGACACGCGCGCCGAGACCGGCGTACGACGGCTCGGCGTCGCTCACCTGGGCCTGGGCGTTCTGCGTCTCGAGGTGGAGCTCCTCGATGCGCTTTTCCAGAGCAGTGATACGGGCCAGAGCGCTGTCACGGTCGGAGACGAGCTTCGAGATGCGTTCGTCCACCTGAGCGCGGTCGTACCCACGCCGCACAAGCTCGAAGCCGTAGGGGGAAGTGTCGCTCATGGGGTTCCTGTCGAATGAGACCGGTGAGGTGATAGGGGGAATCCTAGGGGCCGAAGCGGTGTGTCATCGAGCGGATGCGCGTTTGATACGGAGAATGAGACCCCTTTTGGGTGGCTAAGCGTCAGACGGCTTGCGGAAGACCGGGGCAAATGCCCCAGACTTCAACGCAACGCCCCCGCTCGGCTAGCGATCCGAGGACTTGCCACCCGACCGGGGAGCACCCACCGTCGCACCCGCCTTGACACCGCCGTCCTTGTTCCCCGGCGGGGCCTCGAAGGACTCCAGAGCCTCCAGCACGTCCTGGACGCGCGAGATCTCGGCGTTGATGTCCTCGCGCCGCCGCACCAGGACCTCCAGCTCGCGCTTGCCCTCCTCGACCGTGCGCCGGGCCTCGCGGATCGCCTCGGCCTTCAGCTCCTCGGCCTCGCGGATCAGCGTGGCCTTCTTCTGCTCGGCCTCCTTGAGCAGGCCCTCGGCCTTCTTCACGGCGGCGATCCGGACCTTGCCGGCCTCCGAGTTCGCCTCCGACACCAGCTCCTTGGCCTTCGCCTGAGCCTTGCCGAGCTGCTCCTCGGCCGCCTTGATGAGCGCGTCGCAGCGGTCGCCGGTCGAGCGCATCGTCTCGGCGGCCTCGCGGCGGGCCCGCTCGTGCAGCTCCTCGATCTCGGAGGTGATGCGGTCGCGCAGCTCCTCCGCCCGTTCCCTTATGGCGGTCGCGTCCCGGCGGGCGCCGACGAGCAGCTCGTCCGCGTCCGTCCGGGCCTTCTCCACCCGCGAGTTGCCCTCGACCGTCGCCTCGGAGACGAGCCGCTCGGCCTCGGAACGGGCCGCGCCGACCATCGTGTCCGCCTGCGCCTCCGCCTCCGCGGTGGTCTTCAGCGCCTGCTGCTGCGCCTCGGTGAGCAGCTTGTCCGCCTCGGCGGCGGTCTCCGTGATGAGCGTGTCGACCTGCTCGGCGGCCTCGGAACGCCGCTTGTTGGCCTCCTTGCGGGCCTCGTCGAGCGTCGAGTCCGCCTCGTCGCGGGCCACGCTCAGCATGCGGTCGGCCTCCGCCGCCGCCTCCTGCTTGACCCGTTCGGCCTCGGCACGCACCCGCTCGGCGTGCTGCCGCGCGGAACCCACCGTCTCGGCGGCCTCGGCGCGCAGCCGCTCCGCGTCGCCGGCGGCGTCCCCGATGAGCTTCTCCGCCTTCGCCACCGACTCGGTGCGCAGCCGCTCGGCCTCCGCGGCCGCCTCGGTACGGACCCGCTCGGCCTCCGCGGCCGTCTCCGACTGGAGCCGCTCGGCCTCGGCGACGGTCTCCGTCTGGAGCCGCTCCGCCTCGGAACGGGCCTCCGTGATGAGGGTGTCGGCCTGCGTCGCCGCGTCCGACCGGATGCGGTTGGCGTCGTCACGGGCGTCCGCCCGGGTGCGCGACGCGTCCTGCTCGGCCTGCGCGATGGTGTCCGAGGCCTCCGTGCGTACCCGCTGGGCGTGCGCGGACGCCTCCGAACGCAGCCGTTCGGCCTCCGCCACGGCGTCGCCGACGGTCCGCTCGGCCAGCGCGCGGGCGGCCTCCGTCTCCTCGCTCGCCTCGCGCCGCAACCGGCTCGCGTCCTCCGCGGCCCGCTCCCGCTCGGAGTAGGCGTCGGCGCGGACCCGGTCCGCCTCCTCCTCGGCCTCCCGGCGGGTGCGGTCCGCCACGTGCTCGGCGGCGGACCGCAGCCCGGCGATCTCGTCCTGCGCCTGCTCGTGCAGCCCGGCCACGGAGTCCCGTACCTGCTGCGCGTGCTGCTCGGCCGCCGACACCGTCTCGGTGGCCCGCCGGTCGGCCTCCTCCACCAGCCGTACGGCCTCGGCCTGGGCGTCCTCCACGCGCTTGCGCGCCGACGCCAGCAGTTCCTCGCTCTGCTCGCGGGCCCGCTCCCGCTCCTGGTCGGCCTCCTGGCGGGCGGCGCCGAGGTAGTCCTCGGCCTCGCGGCGGCGCCGGGCGGCCTCCTCCTGGGCGGCGACCAGCGTCTCGGACGCCTCGGTGGCCAGCCGCTCGGCGGCGGCCTGCGCCTCCGCGCGCATCCGGTCGGCGGTCTCCTGCGCCTCGGTCCGCAGCCGCTCCGCCTCCGCGGCGGCCTCCGACCGCAGCCGGACGGCGACGGACTCGCCCTCGGCCCGCGAGACGGACGCGTCCGCGGCGGCCTCGGTGCGCAGCCGCTCGGCCTCGGTCTCGGCCTGCTGCTGGAGCGTACGGATCCGCTCGGCGGCCTCGCCGCGCAGCCGTTCGGTCTCCTCGGCGGCCTCGCGGCGGATCCGCGCGGCGGCCTCGCGTGCGTCGCCGAGCGCCTCCTCGGCGGCGGCGAGCCGGGTCTCCGCCTCGGTGTGCAGCCGGGTCAGTTCCTCGGTGGCCTCCGCCTGCCGCGCCTCGACGGCGCGCTCGGCCTCCTCGCGCAGGGCGAGCGCGGCCCGCTCGGCGTCGGCCGTGATGGCCTCGGCCTGCTCGGCGGCCTCGGCGCGGTGCCGTTCGGCCTCCTTGCGGGTGCGCTCCAGGGTGTCCTCGGCCTGCCGGCGCAGCGTGGTGGCCCGCTCGATGGCCTCCGTGCGGACCTTCTCGCTGTCCGCGGTGGCCTTCTGGCGCAGTTCGTCGGCGTCCTGACGGGCCTTCGCCAGCAGTTCCTCGGCGGTCTTGGCCGCCTCCTCGATCTGCTGGACGGCCTCCTTGCGGGCCTCCGCGCGGATCTTCTCGCCCTCGGCGACCGCGTCGGCGCGCAACTGCTCGGCCTCGCCGCGCAGTCGGCGGGCCTCCTCCTGGAGCTCGACCGTCCTGGCCCGGTACTCCTTGGTGTCGTCCTTCGCCGCGCCCTTGAGCTCCTCGGCGATGTCGTGCGCCTCGGCGCGCAGCCGGTCGGCCTCGGTCTCCGCCTCCCGGCGGATCCGCTCGGCCTCCTCGGCGGCGGCCTTCGTGGTGCGCTGCGCGTCCTCCTGCGCCTTGTTGAGGACGTCCTCGGCGGTCTTGGCCGCCTTCGACAGCTGGGTGGCGCTCTCCTCGGCGGTGAGCGTCCGGGCCTTCTCGGCGGCCTCGGCGAGGAGCTTCTCGGCCTCGGCGCGGGCGTCGGCGACGAGCTGCTCGGCGTCCGCCCTGGTGGCCTCGGCCTCCTTGGTGGCCTCGCCGACCAGCCGGGCGACCTGCTCCTTGGCCGTACGGGTGCGCTGCTCGTTGGCCGACTCGGCGCCGGCGAGGGCCTTCTCGGCGGCGGCCCTGGCCTCCGCGACGACCTTCTCGGCCTCGGACTGCGCCTTGCGCAGCGCCTCCTCCGCCTCGGCCATGCGCTGCTCGGCGGTCCGGCTCAGCTCGGTCGCCCGGCGGCGGGCCGCGTCGGACTCGGTGACCGTGGAGCTGCGCAGCGCCTCGGCGTGCTCGGTGGCCTCCTGGGCCTGGGTGGAGGCGGCGTTCAGCAGGCGCTCGGCGTCCGTGCGGGCGCGGCGCAACAGCTGCTCGGCCTCGGCGCGGGCCGACTCGGCCTCGCTCTGGAGCCGCTGACGGGCCTCCGCGGTGACCCGCTCGGCCTCGGCGCGCGCGGCCGCCATGGCCTGCTCGGCCTCGGCGCGCGACTCCTCCAGGAGACGGCGGGCCTGAGCCTCGGTACGGGCCCGCAGCTGCTCGGCCCACGCCACGTTCTCGTTGACGTGCGACTCGACGGTCTGCCGGCGCTCGGCCAGCTCCTGGTCGAGCTGCTGGCGCCGGGTGACCGCCTCCTGGTGCAGCTCCGCCTGGAGCCGGGCCGCCTGTTCGGCGTGCTCCTGGAGGATGCGCTGGGTCTGCGAGCGGGCCTGGCTCAGCTCCCGCTCGGCGTCCGCGCGCAGCTGGTCGGCCTGCATCTGCGCGTTGCGCAGCAACTGTTCGGCCTGGTAGCCGAGGTCCCCGCCGTCGAAGGAGGGCCGGGACATGATGGTGCGCCGCGCCTCGTGCAACTTGGCGCGCAGCACCTCGACCTGGTAGCCGAGGTCCTCGGCGTGCTGGATCGCCTTTTCCCGTTCGGTCTTCAGCCGCTTCATCTCGGCTTCGAACCGAGTGAGGTGGTCGACGTCAGCCGCCGGATCCCGCTCCTGGCTCTCGTAGCCCCGCACTGCGCGGTCCCATCCGTCCCCTGGTCGCAAGCTTCTCCGTACGAGCTCCGTCCATCCGCCGGACGGGGCCCCCGGGGAATGGTGTCAGATCAACGGCGGAGCACGGGCTGCCGCCCCGACGCTCGTCCCCCGAAACCCGGACCCCGGACGGGTCCTGCCGACATGACGGCAGGACACCGGTCGCCCTGGCTGGAGCGGCGACCGACCCCAACCCTACCGGCCCATATGTACGAGGGTCAGTGCTCAGGTGACTCAACGGGGGCCGATGTGACCAGTTCTGTCAGGACTCCGTGGCAATCCTTTGGGTGAAGGAAGGTGATTCGTGACCCCATGGAGCCGCGTCGGGGCTCTTCGTACAGCACGCGTACGCCCTTGTCGCGGATGTCCGCGGAGTCCGCGTCGACGTCCGCCGTACCGAAAGCGATGTGGTGGACGCCCTCGCCGTTCTTGGCGAGCCACTTGGCGACGGTGGAGTCCTCCCGGGTCGGTTCCAGGAGCTGGAGGTACGAGGCGCCGCCGTCGGACGTATCGTTGATCTTGAGCATGGCCTCGCGGACGCCCTGCTCCTCGTTGATCTCGGAGTGGAACACCTCGAAGCCGTACGTCGCCCGGTAGAACTCGACGGTGGCGTCGAGGTCGTGGCAGGCGATCCCGATGTGGTCGATTCGCGTCAGCATGCTGTCAGTGCAGCGCGACGGAGGTGGTTACGCAACGTGCGCGCGATCACACCGATGGCCCGATGACGGGTGAAGAGCCTGTCAGTACATTCGAAGTAAACCCTCGTTCACTCCTCGGCCCGTGCAAGGCCGGTAAGGGGATCGCAGCTCATGACTGGAACCAACAGCACGACCTCGGTGATCGTCGCGGGTGCCCGTACGCCCATGGGACGGTTGCTGGGCTCGCTGAAGTCCTTCTCCGGAGCCGACCTCGGCGGCTTCGCGATCAAGGCCGCCCTCGACCGTGCGGGGATCGGCGGCGACCAGGTGCAGTACGTGATCATGGGCCAGGTGCTCCAGGCCGGCGCGGGCCAGATCCCGGCCCGGCAGGCCGCGGTCAAGGCCGGCATCCCGATGAACGTCCCGGCGCTCACCGTCAACAAGGTGTGCCTGTCGGGCCTCGACGCCATCGCGCTGGCCGACCAGCTGATCCGCGCGGGCGAGTTCGACATCGTCGTGGCGGGCGGCCAGGAGTCCATGACCAACGCCCCCCACCTGCTGCCGAAGTCCCGCGAGGGCTTCAAGTACGGGGCGATCGAGATGCTCGACGCGATGGCCCACGACGGGCTGACCGACGCCTTCGAGAACATCGCCATGGGCGAGTCCACCGAGAAGCACAACACGCGCCTCGGCATCGCCCGCCCCGAGCAGGACGAGATCGCCGCCCTGTCCCACCAGCGGGCCGCCGCCGCGCAGAAGAACGGCCTGTTCGAGGCCGAGATCACGCCGGTGGAGATCCCGCAGCGCAAGGGCGAGCCGGTCGTCTTCAGCAAGGACGAGGGCATCCGCCCCGAGACCACGGCCGAGTCGCTCGGCAAGCTGCGTCCCGCCTTCGCCAAGGACGGCACCATCACCGCCGGTTCCGCCTCGCAGATCTCCGACGGCGCCGCCGCCGTGGTCGTGATGAGCAAGGCCAAGGCGCAGGAGCTGGGCCTGGAGTGGATCGCCGAGATCGGTGCCCACGGCAACGTGGCCGGCCCGGACAACTCGCTCCAGTCGCAGCCGTCCAACGCCATCCTGCACGCCCTGAAGAAGGACGGCCTGGAGGTCTCCGACCTCGACCTCGTCGAGATCAACGAGGCCTTCGCCGCCGTGGCGGTGCAGTCGATGAAGGACCTGGGGGTGTCGACGGAGAAGGTGAACGTCAACGGCGGTGCCATCGCCCTCGGCCACCCCATCGGCATGTCCGGCGCCCGGCTCGTGCTGCACCTGGCCCTGGAGCTGAAGCGGCGGGGCGGCGGCATCGGCGCGGCCGCGCTGTGCGGCGGCGGCGGCCAGGGTGACGCGCTGATCGTGCGGGTACCCAAGGCCTGAGTTCCCTGTACGTCATTACCCGAACGGAGCTGTGATGCAGGACGTCTCCTCGCTGGTCGCCCAGGCCAGGGAAGGCCGGCCCCGGGCCGTGGCCCGGCTGATCTCCCTGGTGGAGGGGGCGTCGCCGCAGCTCAGGGAGGTCATGGCGGCACTGGCCCCGCTGACCGGCAACGCCTACGTGGTGGGCCTGACCGGCTCGCCCGGCGTCGGCAAGTCGACGTCCACCTCCGCGCTGGTCACGGCGTACCGCAAGCAGGGCAGACGGGTCGGCGTCCTGGCGGTCGACCCGTCCTCGCCGTTCTCCGGCGGCGCCCTGCTCGGCGACCGCGTCCGGATGTCGGAGCACGCCTCCGACCCCGGCGTCTACATCCGCTCCATGGCCACCCGCGGGCACCTCGGCGGCCTGGCCTGGGCGGCCCCGCAGGCCATCCGGGTGCTCGATGCGGCGGGCTGCGAGGTGATCCTCGTGGAGACGGTCGGCGTCGGCCAGTCCGAGGTCGAGATCGCCTCCCAGGCCGACACCAGCGTGGTCCTGCTGGCCCCCGGCATGGGCGACGGCATCCAGGCCGCCAAGGCGGGAATCCTGGAGATCGGCGACGTGTACGTCGTCAACAAGGCCGACCGCGACGGGGCCGACGCCACCGCCCGCGAGCTGAACCACATGCTGGGCCTCGGCGAGTCCCGCGCCCCCGGCGACTGGCGCCCGCCGATCGTGAAGACGGTCGCCGCCCGCGCCGAGGGCGTCGACGAGGTCGTCGAGGCGCTGGAGAAGCACCGCGCGTGGATGGAGGAGCACGGCGTCCTCGCCGAACGCCGCCGTGCCCGCGCGGCCCGCGAGGTGGAGACGATCGCCGTGACCGCCCTGCGCGAGCGCATCGGCGACCTGCACGGCGACCGCCGGCTCAGCACGCTCGCGGAGCGGATCGTCGCCGGCGAACTGGACCCGTACCGGGCGGCGGACGAGCTGGTGGCGGGACTGACCCAGGGGCGGTGAGGCGCCCCGCGGGTGACCCGGCGGTCGCCGACCCGGCGCCGCCGCTGGTACTTTGACGCCCATGTTCCTCTTCCTGGCGTAGGGCACACCCCGCCACGGACCGGCCGCACCGGCCGCCGTGGCCCCAGGTGTCCCCTTCTCCCGCCTCACGTCGAGGAACTCACCCGTGTCTGCGCCCCTTTCGCGGCCGACCTATGCCGCCGTGCTCCGCGTCCCGCACGCCCGCCGCACCTTCGCCGCCGCCCTCCTCGGCCGGCTCGCGTACGGCCTCGTCCCCCTCTCCCTCCTCCTCGCCACGGTCCGCGCCACCGGCTCCTACGCCGTCGCCGGCACCGTCCTCGCCCTCTTCGGCACCTCGGCCGTCCTCCTGATGCCGCTGCGCGCGTCCCTCGTCGACCGCCACGGTCCCCGGCGCGCCCTGCCGCCCATGACCGCCGCGTACGCCGTCCTGCTGACCGCGCTCGCCGCCGCGACCTGGCGGACGGGAGCCCGGCCGGTGGCGCTCGGCGCGCTCGCCGCGCTCGCCGGAGCCTGCGCGCCCCCGCTCGGACCCGTCATGCGCGCGGTGTGGGCCGACCTCGTCCGGGACCGGCGGCTGATGCAGCGGGCGTACAGCCTCGACGGCGTCGCCGAGGAACTGCTGTACGTCTCCGGCCCGGTGCTGGTGGGGGTCCTGGTGCGGTTCGCGCCGCCCGCGGCGGGGGTGCTGCTCGGCGCCGCACTGATCGCGGGCGGGACCCTGGCCTTCGTGGCCTCGCCGCCGCTGCGGGCGGTCCGGGTACCGGCGGCCGGACGCCCGCCGGGCCGGCAGCGCCTCGGCCGGGGCCTGCGCGGGCCGGTCCTGGTGGCCGTCGGGGCAGGCACCGCGCTCAGCGCCGTCGACCTGTTCGTCACCGCGTACGCCGAGGACGGCGGGTACGGCGGCGACGGGGCCGCCTGGACCCTGGCCGCGCTGTCCGCGGGCAGCGCGGTCGGCGGCCTCCTCAACGGCGCGGTCGACTGGCGTACGCCCGCCCGTGCGAGGCTGCCGCGGCTGGCGGCGGCACTGGGGCTGGCCCTGGCCTGCGCGGGCCTGGCCCCGGACCTGTGGACCCTGGCCGCGGCGGTGGCCTGCGCCGGGATCTTCGTCGCCCCGATCCTGACGACGGCCTACCTCGTCGCCGACGAGACGGCGGCGCCGGGCGCCCGGACCGGTGCCGGCGCCTGGATCAACACCGGCGTGAACGCGGGAAGCTCCCTCGGCTCCGCGACCTCGGGACTCCTCCTCGGCCACGCGCCGCTCGCGGTGTGCTTCGCGGCGGCGGGCGGCGTCGCCCTGCTGGCCGCGGCGGCCGGGCGGGGCCGCTGAGGGATCGGCCGGCCCTCGTCCTCACGGTCCCCGGGACGCCGGAAGGCGGAGCCCTGTTCGGGCTCCGCCTTCCGGGGGTCCGGGTTCTTTCGGCCGGACCGGGCCCGGCTCCGTCCGCCGGACGAGGGGCCCCCTCAGGGGCGTCCCCGCTGCTCGCGGAGGTGGTCCGCGATGGGCGTCAGGGCCTTGTCGAGTTCCGCCAGGGCCTCGGGGGAGAGCAGGTCGATGAAGTGCCGCCGCACGGACGCCACGTGGTGGGGTGCCACCTTGCGCATCGTCTCCATGCCGTGCTCGGTGAGGACCGCGAACAGACCTCGGCGGTCGGACTCGCAGTTCTCACGGCGCACCAGGTCGGCGTTCTCCATGCGGGTGATCTGGTGCGAGAGCCGGCTCTTGGACTGGAGGGTGGCGGACGCGAGGTCGCTCATCCGCATCCGGACGTCCTCCGACTCGGACAGATTCACCAGGATCTCGTAGTCGTTCATGGTCAGTCCGAACGGCTGAAGATCCTTTTCGAGCTGGTACGTCAACAGCCTGTTGACCTCCAGGTGGGTGCGCCAGGCGCACTGCTCCGCTTCGGTCAGCCAGCGCGTGGCCGTGTCGGTCTCCATAAATGAAGTCTACCTAAAATGTTGAAAAGCGAACTAGTAAGGGTGGTGTGACAGTGCGCACGCGTTCGACGTCACACTCCGCAGACTACCGCTCACAGCCCGAAGCGACGCTGGAGGTCTCCCAGCTGTCCGGGAAGGCGCGGTGCGCCCGCTTGACCTCCGAAGCCGCCCGGCCCACCGCCGCCGGGCACCCCCGGCTCGGGTGGAACCGCTCCCGTGGCCTGCTCGGCCATGAGGACCTCGGTGGACTGGAGCAGCACCGTGCCGGCGCCCACGAACTCGAACTGGTGCTCCTCCCCGGAAGCCCCGCCCAGGCCCGTCAGCGCACGTAGGCCGCCCATCACGCCCGTCATGTACCCGTGGTCGTAGTGATGGCACGGGGACGGGCAGTCGGCCCAGCCGACGAGCGCCTGCGGGTCCACCCGGATCGGGGGTTCCATGAACACCACCGGGCCGTTAGATGCGGCGACGAACTTGCCGGTTCCGATCAGCGTCAGAAAACCCGGAACGATCGACTGCTTGAGTGCGAGAGTTGGCTGAAAAGCGAGCAGATTGCCCGAGCGAATGGTCAGGTTGCCGTCTTCGAGGTCGTACGAGTTCACGTCGAAGGCCCGGTCGGCGAGGAGCATCTTGCCCGAACCCTCCGCCACGACCCAGTCGCTCGCGTGCAGAGGCGAATGGAACGACGTGCGCACCAGGCGGTCCAGCCGGCCGTGTCCGATGCCGTTGAAGTCGATCGAGCCGTAGTAGGCGATCATCTTCCCCTTCTGCAGGAACCACTGGCTCCCCTTCAACTCCACGCAGAAGGTGTACGCGTTCACGTTGTCGTCGGCCGGCAGGCTCATGGGGTCGAGGACGGTGGGGCCGGTGCCCGGGTGGGTGGTCACAGCTTCTCCTCCGACGCCTGGACGTACACCGTGCCGCTGCCGCTCAGCTCCAGCTGGAACGCCTCTCCTGAACCGCGGCCCACCATGTCCCGCCAGCCGAGCGCGGTCGACAGCTTGTTGCGCACGTCACCGTGGTGGGCGACGTAGGCCTGCGGGTCGACGTGGACCGGGCGCTGGGGGGTGATGGGGACCTCGAAGACGCCGCCGTGGGCCATCACGGCGACCGAGCCGTGGCCCGCCAGCGTCGTGGTGAACAGGCCCTGGCCGCTGATCTGGCCGCGGACCATGCCCATGACGCCGCCCTGGGAGCCCATGAACATGGTGCCCTGCTGCAGGGTGCCCTCGAAGGCGAGGAGGCGGTCCGCCTCGACGTAGAGCGTCTCGCCGGTGAGGTTGATGATCTGGACGTGGTGGCCGCCGTGTCCGAACAGGACCGTGCCGCTGCCCTCGACGGACATCAGGGGCGTGTCCTCGTTCGCCAGGCGGCGGCCGATCATCGACATCACACCGCCCTGACCGCCCTGCACGTTCGGGGTGAAGGACACCTCGCCCTGGTACGCGAGCATCGCGCCGCGCTGACTGAACAGGCGCCGGCCGGGCACCACGGTCGCCTCGACCATCTTGGAGTTGATCTCGCGGAAGGACATGTCACACGTCCCCCGCGATCGTGTTCCGCTCGCTGGGCTGGACGTACACCAGGCCGTCCCCCTCGAAGCGGATCTGGAAGGCCTCACCGCCGCCCTCGCCCATCAGGGTGCGGAACGTCACACCGGACTGGAAGGACTGCCGGACGTTGCCCTGGTGGGCGACGTACGCCCCCGGGTCCACGGTCAGCGGGAACTGCGGGCTCACCCGGAGCACCACCGCCGGACCGTCCGAGGTGATCGCCGCCTGGCCGTGTCCCTCGACGGTCGTCGTGAACAGCCCGTTGCCCTGCGAGGCGCCGCGCAGGCCGGTGAAGGACGTGCCCGTCCTCAGCCCCGCGTCCGTCGCGAGCAGATTGCTCGACTCCACGTACAGCTTGTCCCCCTGGAGACTCACGAGGTTGATCTCGGAGGCGCGGTCCGCGAACCAGCAGGTCCCCTGCCCCCGCACCTCCATCACGGTCATCTGCTCGCCGGTGAGTCGCCGGGTCACCATCCCCCGCAGCCCCTCGCCGCCGCCGCTCATCTTCTTGAAGGCCATCTGCCCGTCGTACGCGACCATCGAGCCGTTCTTCGCCTTGACGGCGTCCCCGGTCATGTCGACGGCGAGCACCTTGCTGCCTTGGAGTCGAAACATCGCCACGCTGCGAAGGTAGCCCCTGGGGCGCCGCGCCGACAGGTCCTCCGGGTGGAGATCGTCCCTGAACAGACCCCTACGGGTCCGCCGGCCGCGACCGGGCGCCGCCCGGCCCCGCCGCACCCCGCCCGGCTCGCCGCCCCGCCCGTTTGTCACAATGGGCCAACGTTTGTGCGTGCGTTCACAAACGACCGGATCAGCACCGCATCTCCCACCGAAGGTGACCCGTGGACCTCAAGACAGCCTCCGCCCTCCGCCGACTCCGCCTGGTCTCCGCGCCCGAGGCGGTCTCGTTCCTGCTGCTGCTCGTCTGCTCGGTGCTCAAGCGCACGACGGACTTCAACGCGGTGCCGGTGATGGGCGCGCTCCACGGCCTGCTGTTCGTGCTGTACGTGATCTTCTGGGCGGACGCCTGGAACCGCGCCAAGTGGCCCCTGCGCACAGCCGCCCTCTACTTCGTCCTCTCGGTCCTGCCGACCGGCGGCTTCTTCGCCGAGCGCAGGCTCCGCCGCGAGGCCGAGGACGCGGTCATCGCCTCCCGCGCCCGGCGCGAAGGCGTGGTGAAGACGTCGTGATCGTCGCCTTCTCCGTCACCCCGCTCGGCGTCGGCGAGGACGTCGGGGAGTACGTCGCCGACGCCGTCCGGGTGGTCCGCGAGTCCGGCCTGCCGAACCGCACCGACGCCATGTTCACGTCCATCGAGGGCGAGTGGGACGAGGTCATGGACGTCGTCAAGCGGGCCGTCGCCGCGGTCGAGGCACGGGCGCCGCGCGTCTCCCTGGTCCTCAAGGCCGACATCCGCCCCGGCGTGACGGACGGCCTGACCTCGAAGGTGGAGACCGTCGAGCGGCATCTCGCCCCGCGGGGGGAGTAGCGACGGCAGGCCCGCCGGGGCCGGCCTCACCGCTTCCCCGACGCCCGCCGCAGGTACTGCCGCACCGCCCGCTGGGCCACCGGCCCCAGCTCCTCCAGCGCGCCCACCAGCAGACCGAGTTGCTCCAGCGCGTCCAGCGCCGACGCGGCGCCCGCGCCGTCGACCCCCTCGTACAGCTCGATGCCGACGAACGAGGCGGCGACCGCGCGGGCCAGCCCGGCCGGGTCGGTGAACTCGCGGAACGGCGTCCCCGCGAGCACCCGGTCCAGCACCTTCTCGATCTCCACGATCCACAGGTCGAGCCCCGCCGCCGTGGCCGGGCCGAGCGTGGCGTGGGTCTGCGCGCCGGCCAGCAACTGGCCCAGCAGCATCACCTGGCCCCCCACCCGTTCCTGCTCGTGGATCTCCCGCCCGAGGGCGAGCAGTTCGGACAGCGTGCCGACCGCCGCGAAGCGGTCCCGGTACCGCGACACCGACCGCTCCGCGCCGTACCGGCAGGCCGCCGCGAGCAGTTCGTCCACCGAGCCGAAGTGGTAGAAGACCAGGGCCTGGTTGACCCCCGCTGCCGCCGCGACCGTACGGGCCGACGTCCTCGCGATGCCCTGCTCGGTGAGCGTGCGCAGCGCCCCGTCGAGCAGCTTCGTCTTCGTCTCCAGGGACCTGGCGGTCTCCGGGGTCACGCGCGGGCCTCCTCGCGCACCGGCCGCAGTCCCGGCCGCACGCCGCGGGCGCGGGCGTCCGCGTACGTGGCGGTGAAGGAGCCCTCGTAGCCGAACAGCGGGCCGACGTACCGGTTCACCACCCGCACGCGGATCCGGAACCGTCCCGTCGTGTCGTCGTACGACTCCCGTACCTCCGCCCTCGCCCCGATCAGTTCCGGTACGCGCGCGTCGACCCCGCCCTCCCGGAACCGGTGGGTGCCCGAGCGGATCAGCAGGGAGCCGTCCGGCTCGGCGTGGAAGTGCAGGTCGGTGGCGAGGTGCTGGTGGGTGCCCAGGTAGTCGAGGACGCGGTCGCCCCTCGGGCCGAGCACCATCTGGGCGTCGAACCGGCGGGCCCGGCCGGGCAGGTCGAAGGTACGCACGAAGCTCACCGTCTCACGGCCGAAGGAGTCGGTGTACGGCACGTTCTCGATGACGAACGGCACCGCGCGTCCCGTGCGCGGGACGAGGATGTTGCGGGTGCCGCCCAGCGTCAGGAACGGCTTCACGAACGCCCCGCCGTGCCAGATGCGGTCCATCACGCCCCGGCCCGTGCAGGCCTCCCCGCTCGCCAGCCCCACCGAGAAGCGGCGTTGCAGCTGCGGGTGCAGCCGGTCGAAGCCGGCTCCCGTCGCCGTTCGGAAGATCGAGGTCATCGCGGACTCTCCAGGGTGCGCAGGAGGCGGGGCGCACGCGCGCGTGCCGGTGGGGTGCGCAGGCAGCGGCGGGCGGCCGGGGTGCAGGCGAGGGGCGAGGTGAACAGGGCGAGGCAGACCACGACGCTCAGCAGCAGGGGGAGCAGGTAGGCCGTCGACGCGGCGAACGGCCCCAGCAGGCGCAGGAACGACTCCCACCCGAGGCCCGTGCAGGCGACGGTGACGGTGACGGTGCGCAGGGCCAGCTCCGCGAGCCAGTTGCGCAGGGCGCGCTCCGGTGTGATGCCCCGCTCCAGCCACAGCCGCAGCCGGTCGAAGGACCACGCCGTCGCCCAGCCCATCAACGGACGGAACACCAGCCGGTCGGCGAGCGCGCCGAAGGCGCCCCACCGGGGACGGTAGTCGTAGCCGGTGAGGAAGCGGACGCCGTCGCCGTCGGGGACGTAACGCCAGTAGCCGCTGCCCTCGGCGAGCAGCGAGAGCGGGTGCGGGGAGGCGAAGCGCAGGGCGGAGGTGCGGGTGCCGTCCGGGCGCTTCCTTTCCCCCGCCGACACGCCCGTGCCCGCGACGGTCAGGAACGGCAGCACGCGCACGGCGTACCGGAACCGCTGCGGCTCGCCCTCCGCGCGCGGGAGGTGGGTGATCTCGGTGAAGCGGAGGTCCCAGCGCTGGTGCCGCGCCGGGTCCTGGGTGCGGGTCCACAGGTCGTCCAGGTCGGCGCGGATGCGTGCCTCGACATAGAGCCCCATGTGAACCCCCTGGATCGGGCCGGTGTTTGAGCGTTCGCTCAACGCTCCGGGGGTGAAGGTACACGTGTTTGAGCGGTCGCTCAATCGAGTGATGGTGAACGGGGTTGCGAGCCTCGGCGGACGGCTAACCTTCCCGGGAATCGATCACGTCCCGTCCGAAGGCCGGGCAGGCACGCGGAGGCGAAGTGGCAGCGCGGCGCGGGCCGGCAGGGGTGGGCGGGGCGAGGGCGGCGGCCGTGGGGAGGGCGGTCGTGGCGGCCGCGACGGCCGTGTCACTGGCGGTGCTGAACGGCGGCGCCCCGGTGCCGCGCGCGGGAGCCTGCGCCCTCACGTCCGGCGCGCTGACCCCCGGCGACCTGCCGGCCGGGTCCTCCGTGCTGGACTGCGCGGCCGTCGGCCGCCTCGTCACCCACGCCGGGGCCGGCGTCACCGTCCCCGAACCCGGCACGACGGTGAGCGTCGACGCCCTCACGGTGGACGGCTCCCTGCACGGCTTCACCCTGGCGGTGGCCGCCGACGGCACGGTCTCCTACGACCTGGCCGACACCGGGACCCACGCGACCGCCCCCGACCACGCGCACGCCGCGGCGGGCACCCCCGGCCGGGCGCGGGCCGCGTGCGCCGACGGCGCCCACGCCACCGCCGACCACAAGGTGTACGACACCTACGAGTGGTTCCTCGGCGACGGCGCCCTGCCCGGAAACCTTTCCCCCGGCGACGCCCGCCGCGCCTTCGAGGGCGCCATCGGCACCATCACGGCCGGCCGCAACGACTGCGGCTTCGGCGACGCGGTCACCGCCGAGGCGCGGTTCCTGTCCCGCACCGGCAACGAGGCCGACATCGACCGCGACGCCCACTGCACGGCACGCGACGGCATGAGCGTCTGGGACGCCGGCGACCTCGGCGGCGGGGTCGTCGCGACGACCTGCTCCTGGAGCCGGGCCGTGTCCGGCGGCCCCGACGAGCTGCGCGAGGCCGACGTCCGCTTCAACATCGCCGACCACGCCTTCACCGATCGCCCCACCGACACCTGCTCCCACACCTACGACGTCCGCAGCGTCGCCACCCACGAGGCCGGACACGTCTTCGGCCTGGCCCACGTCGGCCAGGGCCACGAGAGCCAGACGATGTTCACCAACTCCTTCGCCTGCTCCACCGCCGCCCGCACGCTGGGCCGCGGCGACGTCCTCGGCCTGCGCACCCTGTACTGACCCGGTCCGACGCGGCCCGGTGGACCGAGGACCGAGACGGGGCTGACCGCGATATGACCGACGGGTAGGGTCTGGTGCCGTGCCGAAGCCGTCCAGCCTTTCCTTCGACCCCATCGCCCGCGCCGACGAGCTCTGGAAGCAGCGCTGGGGAAACGTGCCGTCCATGGCCGCGATCACCTCGATCATGCGCGCCCACCAGATCCTTCTCGCCGAGGTCGACGCGGTGGTCAAGCCGTACGGGCTGACCTTCGCGCGCTACGAGGCCCTGGTGCTGCTCACCTTCTCCAAGGAGGGGGAGCTGACGATGTCGAAGATCGGCGAACGGCTCCAGGTGCACCCCACCTCCGTGACGAACACCGTCGACCGCCTGGTGAGGTCCGGTCTCGTCGCCAAGCGCCCCAACCCCAACGACGGCCGCGGCACCCTCGCCACCATCACCGACAAGGGCCGCGAGGTCGTCGAGGCGGCCACCCGCGACCTGATGGCCATGGACTTCGGCCTCGGCGTGTACGACGCCGAGGAGTGCGGGGAGATCTTCGCGATGCTGCGCCCCCTGCGCGTGGCGGCCCACGACTTCGACGAGGACTGAACCGGGGCCGGACGCAGGAGCGACCCGGGGCAAGATCGCCCGGAACGCCTGGTTACGCTCGACGGCATGAAGAAGAGCGTGCTGACCCGCTACCGCGTCATGGCCTATGTCACCGGTGTGCTCCTGGTCCTGCTGTGCCTGTGCATGATCGGTAAATACGCCCTGCACCTGGACGGTGCCGCGGACGCCACCCGGGTCGTCTCCATCGCCCACGGCTGGCTCTACGTCGTCTACCTCGTCTTCGCCTTCGACCTGGGCTCCAAGGCCAGGTGGCCGGTCCGCAAGCAGCTCTGGGTACTGCTGGCCGGGACCGTCCCGACGGCCGCGTTCTTCGTGGAGCGGAACGTCACGCGCGAGCTGGAGACCAAGGCCGCCGGGGAAGCGCCGGCGGTCGCCAAGGCGTAACCCCGCACCGCCGTACGCAGGTGTACGGCGGTCTCCCATCGACATTTACTAGGACGTCCTAGTAAATTCGAGTGTATGGACGCTGACGCCATCGAGGAAGGCCGCCGACGCTGGCAGGCCCGGTACGACGCCGCGCGCAAGCGCGACGCAGACTTCACCACGCTCTCCGGCGATCCCGTGGAGCCGGTGTACGGGCCTCGGCCCGGGGACGCCTACGAGGGCTTCGAGCGGATCGGCTGGCCCGGGGAGTACCCCTACACCCGCGGGCTGTACCCGACCGGCTACCGGGGGCGCACCTGGACCATCCGGCAGTTCGCCGGGTTCGGGAACGCCGAGCAGACCAACGAGCGCTACAAGATGATCCTCGCCAACGGCGGCGGGGGCCTCTCCGTCGCCTTCGACATGCCGACCCTCATGGGCCGTGACTCCGACGACCCGCGCTCGCTCGGCGAGGTCGGGCACTGCGGGGTCGCCATCGACTCCGCGGCCGACATGGAGGTGCTGTTCAAGGACATCCCCCTCGGGGACGTCACCACCTCGATGACCATCAGCGGACCGGCCGTACCGGTCTTCTGCATGTACCTCGTCGCCGCCGAACGGCAGGGCGTCGACCCGGCCGTCCTCAACGGCACCCTCCAGACCGACATCTTCAAGGAGTACATCGCGCAGAAGGAGTGGCTCTTCCAGCCCGAGCCCCACCTGCGCCTGATCGGCGACCTCATGGAGTACTGCGCCGCCGGCATCCCCGACTACAAGCCGCTCTCCGTCTCCGGCTACCACATCCGCGAGGCCGGCTCGACGGCCGCGCAGGAGCTGGCGTACACGCTGGCGGACGGCTTCGGGTACGTCGAACTGGGGCTCAGCCGCGGGCTGGACGTCGACGTGTTCGCCCCCGGCCTGTCCTTCTTCTTCGACGCGCACCTCGACTTCTTCGAGGAGATCGCCAAGTTCCGCGCCGCGCGCAGGATCTGGGCCAGGTGGATGCGGGACGTCTACGGGGCCACGTCCGAGAAGGCGCAGTGGCTGCGGTTCCACACGCAGACCGCCGGTGTCTCCCTGACCGCCCAGCAGCCGTACAACAACGTGGTGCGCACGGCCGTGGAGGCGCTCGCCGCCGTGCTCGGGGGCACCAACTCGCTGCACACCAACGCCCTGGACGAGACCCTCGCGCTGCCCTCGGAGCAGGCGGCCGAGATCGCGCTGCGCACGCAGCAGGTGCTGATGGAGGAGACCGGCGTCGCCAACGTCGCGGACCCGCTGGGCGGTTCCTGGTACGTGGAGCAGTTGACCGACCGCATCGAGGCCGACGCCGAGAAGATCTTCGAGCGGATCAAGGAGCGGGGACTGCGGGCGCATCCCGACGGGCGGCACCCGATCGGGCCCGTGACGTCCGGGATCCTGCGGGGCATCGAGGACGGCTGGTTCACCGGGGAGATCGCGGAGTCCGCGTTCCGGTACCAGCAGGCGCTGGAGAAGGGCGAGAAGCGGGTCGTCGGGGTCAACGCGCACACCGGATCGGTGACCGGGGACCTGGAGATCCTGCGGGTCAGCCACGAGGTGGAGCGGGAGCAGGTGCGGACGCTGGGTGCCCGCCGGGCCGCCCGGGACGAGTCGGCCGTGCGGGCCGCGCTGGACGCGATGCTGGCGGCCGCGCGGGACGGGTCCAACATGATCGGGCCGATGCTGGACGCGGTGCGGGCGGAGGCGACGCTGGGGGAGATCTGCGGGGTGCTGCGGGAGGAGTGGGGGGTGTACACGGAGCCCGCGGGCTTCTAGGACGGGCCTGACGGGCCGGTGGCGCCGGACGGGCCGGCCTCGGCCGGGGGTCCCGCCAGGCCGTGCAGCAGCAGCCTGGTGAGGTCCCCCACCCACTCCTCGTCCGCCGGTTCCGCGCTGACCAGGGTGCGGTGGACCACCGCACCCGCGACCACGTCGAAGATCAGGTCGATCGTGCGGGCCGCTTCCGCCGGGTCCGTCTCCGGCGGGAGTTCCCCCCTGGTCTGCGCGCGGGCCCGGCCCTCCAGGACCAGGTCCTTCTGGGGGTCGACGATGGACGCGCGGATGCGTTCGCGCAGGGCGTCGTCGCGGGTGGACTCCGCGACCACCGCCATCAGGCCACTCCTGGCCTCCGGGCGGGCGAGGATCGCCGCGAACTGCAGGACCACGCCCTCGATGTCGGCGGCCAGACTGCCCCGGTCGGGGAGTTCGAGCTCGCCGAAGAGTTCCGCGACCGCGTCCACGACCAGTTCGTTCTTGCCGGACCAGCGGCGGTAGAGCGTCGTCTTGGCCACCCCTGCCCGGGTCGCCACGTCCCCCAGCGTGAGCTTGGACCAGCCGAGCTCGACCAGTGCCTGCCGGGTCGCGGACAGGATCGCGGTGTCAGCGGCGGCGCTGCGCGGGCGTCCGGTACGGCTGGCTGGCGTGCGGCTCTGCATGCTCCGACCATATCCGGCCGATTCCGTGCGGTCGTGAGGGAGATCACCGGGACGGGGCGGCGGGAAGGGCCCCCGCGGTATTACGCTACGACTCGTAGCGAAAGCTCGTGAACGGACGTACACGAGTCGCGACCGGACGACGCGGGGTGGGGACCCCGGCGCTCATTTCCGATCGCTTTTCACGCAGACGCGCGGACGGGGGAGGATAGACGCATGCAGCCACGGAACATGTCCATGAGCGGAGTCGTCGACCTCGCCGCGGTGAAGGCGGCCCAGGAGGCCAAGGCGAAGGCGGAGCAGGCCCGGGCCGAAGCCGCCCGACAGGGCGGGACGGGGGCGGTGTCGCCCGCGGACCTCGTCATCGACGTCGACGAGGCCGGGTTCGAGCGGGAGGTCCTCCAGCGGTCCGCCGAGGTCCCGGTCGTCATCGACTTCTGGGCCGAGTGGTGCCAGCCCTGCAAGCAGCTCAGCCCGGTGCTGGAGCGGCTCGCCGTCGAGTACGACGGGCGGTTCCTGCTCGCCAAGATCGACGTCGACGCCAACCAGATGCTGATGCAGCAGTTCGGGGTGCAGGGCATCCCGGCCGTCTTCGCCGTCGTCGCGGGGCAGGCGCTGCCGCTCTTCCAGGGGGCCGCCGGCGAGACGCAGATCCGCCAGACCCTCGACCAGCTCATCCAGGTCGCCGAGCAGCGCTTCGGCCTGACCGGCCTCACCGTCGATCCCGAGGCCCGGCCCGGCGAGCGCGCCGAGGCCACCGAGGCGCCGGCCGGCCCGTACGACGCCCTGCTGGAGGCCGCCGTACAGGCCCTGGACGCCGGGGACTTCGGCGGGGCGGTGCGCGCGTACCAGAACGTGCTGTCCGACGACCCCGGCAACACCGAGGCCAAACTCGGGCTCGCGCAGGCCGAGTTGCTGTACCGGGTACAGGACATGGACCCGCAGCGGGTGCGCAGGGAAGCCGCCGACAAGCCGGGTGACGCGCAGGCGCAGATCGCCGCCGCCGACCTCGATCTGGTGGGCGGACACGTCGAGGACGCCTTCGGGCGGCTCATCGACACCGTGGCCCGGACGGCGGGTGACGAGCGGGACGCCGCACGGCTGCGGCTGCTCGAGCTGTTCGAGGTGGTCGGGCCGGACGACCCGCGGGTGGCCGCGGCGCGCAGGGCGCTGGCGCGCGCCCTCTTCTAGCAGGGCGGGCGCCCGGTTCTGACCAGTCGCTAAACGTCGGAGCCGGTGCCGCCCGTGGGGAAAATTCAACCGACACGGTTCCGCCGCGGCCGCGCTTTACCAAATCTTGGTAATCGCGGCCGCTGTTACTGGCAGTAAGTCAGGGCCGTTGTTCTGTCGGATTCTGTCCAGCGATCAACAGTTTTGTCCTGGGCATGGTTGCCACCGAGCGTCGCCGGTCGAGACCGGTGGGTCGTTGTTCGGTTATCCGGCCGTTACTAGCGAGTAACGAACCCCCTTGTGCGGGCGGCGAGAATGCACCACGATCGGCCACGCTCGGTCCGTTCCCGTACCCCGACAGCCGGTTGGGTCAACGGGTTTTCCTGGGTCCCCACCGAGCAGAGACGACGGCAGCAGTGGCGTCGGCTCTTGGGCAGGGGGGTCTTCGCCACGGTGAAGCCTGTCCAGCAAGGTTGTGCGTGATGCGTGTCAGGCGCGACCAGTGGTTGTCGCTCGGGGGTGATCGCCGGTGATCCGGGCGCGGTTCGCGCCTCCGGGTACAGGCGCTCCCCTTCCCGAGGACGTAGCACTTCTCCCATCCCTGCCCGGCTGAGCCGCCGTTCCGGGGGCGAGTCAGGGCCAGGAGATGTACGTCCGAGAAGGAGGAAATATGGAGTCCCAGGTGCGTGGCGGGACCAGATGGAAGCGGTTCGCTGTGGTCATGGTGCCCAGCGTCGCCGCCACGGCGTGCATAGGCGTCGCCCTCGCGCAGGGTGCGCTCGCCGCGTCGTTCAGCGTTTCGGGTCAGTCGTTCAAGGTCACCGCGGACAAGCTCGTCGGTACGGGCTTCTCGCAGTACGGCGCGATCGACTCGGGCTACACCCTCGACGGCAAGAAGACGGCTCACCCCGTCGCCGTCTCCGGGTTCAAGAGCGCGTCGATCACGAACATGTGCCAGTCCGTGGTCACGCCGAACATCCCGCTGCTCGGCTCGGTCAGCCTCACGCTGAAGGCCGGCGGTGGCGACACCCCGGTCCAGGCCGAGAACCTCTTCATCGACGTCGAGGACCTCGCGGCCGACGCGACGTTCAAGAACATCGACATCGGTGTGGCCGCCAAGGACCTGAAGAAGGGTCCCGGCATCAAGGACGGCGACACCGCGAACCCGTTCGGGTTCGCGCAGGAGGCCGAGTCGGCCGTCCTGACCGACGTGAAGCAGACGGCGTGGGCCACCACCGCCGGAACCTTCAAGCTCAGCGGCCTGAAGATGTCGCTGTCGACGGGTGTCAAGGAGTGCTACTAAGCACTCTCTGACGGGCGGGGGAGCCGGTGGCGCCCCCGCCCGTCCAGTCTCACCCGTCCGGACCGGAGCGCCCGTCCAGTCGTGGGCGCCGGTCCCCCTCGCAGGACAACCACCACAGCAACGCCGCACCAGGGAGCTGTTTT
The DNA here is from genome assembly GCF_040682975.1 of Streptomyces sp. NPDC051051. Lineage (NCBI taxonomy): Bacteria > Bacillati > Actinomycetota > Actinomycetes > Kitasatosporales > Streptomycetaceae > Streptomyces > Streptomyces sp. NPDC051051. Next base: position 23,467 of record NZ_JBFBCB010000005.1, on the reverse strand, counting down.
CCATGAGCGCCGAGACCCCTGTCGCCCCCGGCCAGTTCGACCACCGGAGGCAGCAGTTCCGCGCCTGGCGGGGCACGAGGCCGTTCTGGGCCGGCCTGTTCGTTCTCATCAGCGGGCTCCCCATCGCCTACTTCCCGTACGCGCACCTCCAGATCGGTCACCTGACGCTGGCGATGGCGACCACCGCCGGCGCCGGCTCGCTGATCATCGGTGTGCTGCTGGTGGTGCTGGGCGTCAGCCTGTGGTTCCAGAAGCACGTACGGGTCTTCGCGGGTGTCGCGGCGATCCTGCTGGGACTGGTCTCCATCCCGGTGTCCAACCTCGGCGGCTTCCTCGTCGGTTTCCTCTTCGCCCTGATCGGCGGAGCGATGGCCATTTCCTGGGCGCCGGGCGCACCGCCGGCGGAGCAGGCGCCGGGCGGCAATCCGGGCACGGGCACGACGCCCGCGGCCGCCTTCCCGCAGGACGCGGGAGCCGCCCCGGCGGGTCCCGCCGAGAACCCGTACAGCACGGGCCCGGCCCTCACCAAGGACGCCGGCGGCACGGACGAGCCGAACGAACTGTCAGGAACGAGCCCGGCGAACGGGGCGAACGGGAGGCACAGTGCCGGCTGACGAGGTGACCACCGGGAGCGATGTGGACGCTGCCCGCGTGAGAACCGGGCCGCGCCACGCGGCACCCAAGAAGCCGCTGTTCACCAGGTTCCACATGCCGGCCGGCAAGGCGATAGCCCTGGCGGCCATGCCGACCGCGGTCCTCATGGGCATGGGGTTCACACCGACCCTCGCCAACGCCGAGGACCAGCCGGCGTCCAAGAGCCTCACCGTCGACGAGTACAAGGACTGCGTCGCGGCCCTGGAGGACGCGCAGGACCCCTCCGCGTCACCCACGCCGTCCGCCTCGCAGAGCGCGAGCGGGTCCGCGGACGACGCCGCGGACGGCACGAAGGACGACTCCGCGTCCGGCTCCGGGGACGGGGCGACGGGCGGCGGTTCGGACTCCTCCGGCGGCACGAGCGGTTCGGGCGGCTCCACGTCGCCGGATTCAGGTTCCGGCGACGTGACCGAGCCCGCCCCGGCGGCCTCGGCCGAGGCTTCCGAGCCGCAGAAGTCCGAGACCTCCGCCGACACCCCGACGGCCGCCCCCTCGCCGTCCGAGACCGACAAGAACCTGCTGGAGACGATCGGCGACACGATCACCGATCTCTTCGACGGCAAGGACGCCACCGGGACGGCCACCGCGAGCCCGACCCCGTCGGCCTCCGAGACCGCCTCGACGGGCACCGGTGACACGGCGACGGACACGGACACCGGTACCGGCTCCGACACCGGGTCGGCGGACTCCGGTTCGGCCGGCTCCGGCAAGGGCACCACCGACGCCGCCGGCGACGCCGTCAAGGACACCGCCGACAAGGCGGGCGACACGGTGGCGGACACCGGGAAGAAGGCGGAGGAGACGGCCGCGGACGCCGCCGACGCCACCGCCTCGCCGAGCCCGTCCGAGAGCGCCACGACCGACGTGGACGACTGCCCGGTCGCCACCGAGGACGAGAGCGGCATCGACAACAAGACGCCGCTGCCGGACGACCCGTGGTACCTCAACGCCAGCTCGCTGCTCCTCAAGGGCGCCGACTACCAGGGCATCGTCGAGGTGAAGACGGCCAACGGGACCAGGAAGAAGGTCCTGAAGTACGTCATCTCCGAGGGCACCGACATCGGCGACCTGCACCAGACGGTCAGCGACGAGCGGGCGGGCGTGACCTACCACGTCCAGGCCGGCCCGGGCACGACGTCGACCATCCGCAACGGCGACACGATCATGTACACCGAGAGCATCTCGGGGAACCTGTTCGGCCTGATCCCGGTGACGTTCGACCCGGAGAACCCGCCTCCGCTGAACATCCCGCTGATCTACTTCACCAAGGTGAAGGTCGTCCAGGCGGGCCAGTTCGGCGGCGACCTCCACATACCGGGGATGCACCTCTACAACACCGAGTAGCCGTCCCCCGCAGTCCCTTCCGGGAGCCGCACAACGCCTGAGGGCGCCCCCTGAACCAGGGGGCGCCCTCAGCGCCGTTCGTACGGGGGCCGGCCGCGGGCCGGACCGGGTCAGTCGCGGGAACCCTGGCCCAGGTGGTGGACGCGGACCATGTTGGTGGTGCCGGGGACGCCGGGGGGCGAGCCGGCGGTGATGACCACGGTCTCACCCGGGTTGAAGCGGTTGAGCTTGAGGATCTCCTGGTCCACCAGCTCGACCATCTCGTCGGTGCTGTTCACGAACGGCACGATGTGCGACTCGACGCCCCAGCTGAGCGCCAGCTGGTTGCGGGTGCCCTCGTCGGTGGTGAAGGCGATGATCGGCTGGGTCGCGCGGTAGCGCGAGAGGCGGCGGGCGGTGTCGCCGGACTGGGTGAACGCCACCAGGCCCCGGCCGCCGAGGAAGTCGGCGATCTCGCACGCGGCGCGCGCGATCGAACCACCCTGCGTGCGCGGCTTCTTGCCCGGCACGAGCGGCTGGAGGCCCTTGGAGAGCAGCTCCGTCTCGGCCGCGGCGACGATCTTCGACATCGTCTTGACGGTCTCGATCGGGTACGCGCCCACGCTCGACTCGGCGGACAGCATGACCGCGTCCGCGCCGTCCAGGATCGCGTTGGCCACGTCGGAGGCCTCGGCGCGGGTCGGACGGGAGTTGGTGATCATCGACTCCATCATCTGGGTCGCCACGATCACCGGCTTGGCGTTGCGGCGGCACAGCTCGATGAGCCGCTTCTGCACCATGGGGACCTTCTCGAGCGGGTACTCGACGGCCAGGTCGCCACGGGCGACCATCACGCCGTCGAACGCCATCACGACGTCCTCCATGTTCTCCACCGCCTGGGGCTTCTCCACCTTGGCGATGACGGGGACGCGGCGGCCCTCCTCGTCCATGACGCGGTGCACGTCCTGGACGTCCTTGGCGTCGCGGACGAAGGACAGCGCGACCAGGTCGGCGCCCATGCGCAGCGCGAACCGCAGGTCCTCGATGTCCTTCTCGCTCAGCGCGGGCACGTTGACGGCCGTGCCGGGCAGGTTGATGCCCTTGTGGTCGGAGATGACGCCGCCCTCGATGACGATCGTCCGCACCCGCGGGCCCTCGACGTCGAGGACCTTCAGCTCGACGTTGCCGTCGTTGATGAGGATCTGGTCGCCGCGCGAGACGTCGCCGGGCAGCCCCTTGTAGGTGGTGCCGCAGATCGTCTTGTCGCCGGGCACGTCGTCGGTGGTGATGGTGAACTCGTCACCGCGCACCAGCTCGACCGGCCCCTCGGCGAAGGTCTCGAGGCGGATCTTCGGGCCCTGGAGGTCGGCGAGGACACCGATGGACCGGCCGGTCTCCTTGGCGGCGGCCCGGACCCGGTCGTACCGGCCCTGGTGCTCGGCGTGCGAGCCGTGGCTGAAGTTGAAGCGGGCCACGTTCATGCCGGCCTCGATCAGCGACACGAGCATTTCGTGGGAGTCGACCGCGGGGCCGAGAGTACAGACGATTTTCGAACGGCGCATGGGGCGATCCTATCGGTTTGTTTCGCTGCGGAATATTCCGTCTGGCGGAAGATACAAATGGGCGGGAACGCGCTCAGTTGCTTTCCTGCTCAGTTGCCACGCGGCGGAGCCGCATATCGATTCCGCTCGACCAGCGCGTAGGTCTGCGTGGCGATCTCCAGTTCCTCGTCCGTGGGCACCACGGCGACCTTCACCCGCGCGTCCGCGGGCGAGATCAGCCGCGACCGGTCACTCCGTACGGCGTTCAGCTCGTCGTCCACGGCCAGGCCCAGGGTCTCCAGGCCCGCGACCGCCGCCGCGCGCACCCGCGCCGCGTTCTCGCCGACCCCGGCGGTGAACGCCACCGCGTCCACCCGGCCCAGCACGGCGTAATAGGCGCCGATGTACTTCTTCAGACGGTGAATGTAGATGTCGAAGGCGAGCTTCGCCTGTTCGTCGCCCTCGTCGATCCGCCGCCCGATCTCCCGCATGTCGTTGTCGCCGCACAGGCCGATCAGGCCGCTCTTCTTGTTGAGGAGAGTGTCGATTTCGTCGATGGACATTCCGCCAACACGTGCCAAATGGAAGATGACGGCCGGATCGGCGTCTCCGGAGCGGGTGCCCATGACGAGGCCCTCGAGCGGGGTGAGGCCCATCGAGGTGTCGACGCACTTCCCGCCCCGCACGGCGGAGGCGGACGCGCCGTTGCCGAGGTGCAGCACGATGACGTTCACCTCCTCCGGCGCCCTGCCCAGCAGTTCCGCGGTGGCGCGGGAGACGTACGCGTGCGAGGTGCCGTGGAAGCCGTAGCGGCGGACGCGGTGCTCGTCGGCGGTCCGCACGTCGATCGCGTAGCGCGCCGCCGACTCCGGCATCGTGGTGTGGAAGGCGGTGTCGAAGACGGCGACCTGCGGCAGGTCCGGGCGCAGCGCCCGCGCCGTGCGGATCCCGGTCAGGTTGGCCGGGTTGTGCAGCGGCGCCACCGGGATCAGCCGCTCGATCTCCGCGAGCACCCTCCCGTCGATCACGGTCGGCTCGGTGAAGTGCTTGCCGCCGTGCACCACCCGGTGCCCGATCGCCGCCAACTCCGGTGAGTCCAGGCCCAGTCCGTCCTTGGCCAGTTCCTCGGCGACGGCCTTGAGGGCCGCGTCGTGATCGGCGACGGGCCCGCTCCACTCGCGGGACACGCCCGTCGCGAGCGGCGTGTGCCGCAGCCGCGAGGTCTGCTCGCCGATGCGTTCGACGAGCCCCTGTGCCAGCCGGCTGCGGTCGCTCATGTCGAGCAGCTGGTACTTCACCGAGGAGGAACCGGAGTTCAGGACGAGGACGCGCGTGCCGCTCACTGCTGGGAGACCTTCTGCTCGGAGGACTGGGCCTGGATCGCCGTGATGGCGACGGTGTTCACGATGTCCTGGACGAGGGCGCCGCGGGACAGGTCGTTGACCGGCTTGCGCAACCCCTGGAGCACCGGGCCGACCGCGATCGCGCCGGCCGACCGCTGCACGGCCTTGTAGGTGTTGTTGCCGGTGTTGAGGTCGGGGAAGATCAGCACGCTGGCCTGACCCGCCACCTCGGAGCCCGGCAGCTTGGTCGCCGCGACCGTCGGCTCCACGGCCGCGTCGTACTGGATCGGACCCTCGATCTTCAGGTCGGGACGCCGCCGCCGTACCAGCTCCGTCGCCTCGCGCACCTTGTCGACGTCGGCGCCAGAGCCGGAGGTGCCCGTGGAGTACGACAGCATGGCGATCCGCGGCTCCACGCCGAACTGCGCGGCGGTCGCGGCCGCCTGGACGGCGATGTCGGCGAGCTGCTCGGCGTCCGGGTCGGGGTTGACCGCGCAGTCGCCGTAGACGAGGACCTTGTCGGCGAGGCACATGAAGAACACGGACGAGACGATGTCGGCGTCCGGCTTGGTCTTGATGATCTCGAAGGCGGGCCGGATCGTCGCGGCCGTGGAGTGCACGGAGCCCGACACCATGCCGTCGGCGAGACCCTCCTGGACCATCAGCGTGCCGAAGTAGTTCACGTCGGAGACGACGTCGTACGCCAGCTCCACCGTGACGCCCTTGTGGGCGCGCAGGCCCGCGTACTTCTCGGCGAAGGAGTCGCGCAGTTCGCTGGTGGCCGGGTCGATCAACTGGCAGCCGCCCAGGTCGATGCCGAGGTCGGCGGCCTTCTTGCGGATCTGGTCGACCGGGCCGAGGAGCGTCAGGTCGCACACCCCGCGGCGCAGCAGGACCTCGGCCGCGTGCAGCACCCGTTCCTCGGTGCCCTCCGGCAGGACGACCCGGCGGCGGTCGGAGCGGGCCTGCTCCAGCAGCTTGTGCTCGAACATCATCGGCGTGACGCGGTCGCTGCTCGGCGCGGAGACGCGGTCCAGCAGGCCGACGGTGTCGACGTGCCGCTCGAAGAGGCCGAGCGCGGTCTCCGCCTTGCGCGGGGTGGCCGCGTTGAGCCTGCCCTCCAGGGAGAACAGCTGCTCGGCCGTGGGGAAGCTGTTGCCGGCCACCGACAGCACGGGCGTGCCGGGCGCCAGGCGGGCGGCGAGCGTGAGGACCTCCTGGCTCGGCACCTCGCCCAGGGTGAGCAGCACGCCCGCTATCGGCGGGGTGCCGGCGCTGTGCGCGGCGAGCGAGCCGACGACCAGGTCGGCCCGGTCACCGGGGGTGACGACCAGGCAGCCGGGCGTCAGCGCGTGCAGGAAGTTCGGCAGCATGGCACCGCCGAAGACGAAGCCGAGGGCGTCGCGGGCCAGGCCCGAGTCGTCGCCGAGCAGCACCTTCGCGCCCAGCGCGCTGCTGACCTGGGCCACCGTCGGCGCCGACAGGGCGGGCTCGTCGGGCAGCACGTAACAGGGCACCGGCAGCCGGGAGGCGAGCTTCGCGGCGATCTCCTCGCGGTCTTCGCGGGCGACCCGGTTGGCGATCATGGCGAGGACGTCGCAGCCCAGGCCGACGTAGGCGCGGTAGGCGTTGCGGGTCTCGGCGCGCACCGACTCCGCGCTCTGCCCGCGGCCGCCGACGACGGGGATCACGGAGGCGCCGAACTCGTTCGCCAGGCGCGCGTTCAGGGACAGCTCGTCCGGGAACTGCGTGTCGGCGTAGTCGGTGCCGAGGACCAGGACGACGTCGTAGTCCCGGGCGACGCGGTGGAAGCGGTCCACGAGCGTGGACACCAGCTCGTCGACGCCCCGCTCGGCCTGGAGGGCGGACGCCTCGTGGTAGTCCATGCCGTACACGGTCCCCGGGTCCTGCGCCAGTCGGTAGCGGGCCCGCAGCAGGTCGAACAGGCGGTCCGGCCCGTCGTGGACCAGGGGGCGGAAGACGCCCACCCGGTCGACCTGACGGGTCAGGAGCTCCATGACCCCCAGCTCCACGACCTGACGGCCGTCGCCGCGGTCGATCCCGGTCACGTACACGCTGCGCGTCACGCGTGCTCTCCGTTCCTTCTGTGGGGCCGTTCGGCAGTCGGCCACCCGGCTTCCGCCCGGTGTCCGCCCGGCTCATAAAAATCGCCCACCGAGGTGAGCAGAACCCTCTTGACAGTACCTCTGCCCACGGTTAAGGCGCCCGTCAGGAGACAGTCTCCTCGGGGACGTGGAACAATCGACACTGGCTCACCGGTACCCACAGCGAGCAGGAGACAGAGCAGGATGCGCATCGGAGTCCTCACCGCAGGCGGCGACTGCCCCGGCCTGAACGCAGTGATCCGATCGGTCGTGCACCGCGCGGTCGACAACTACGGCGACGAGGTCATCGGCTTCGAGGACGGATACGCGGGTCTCCTCGACGGCAACTACCGCCCCCTCGACCTGAACGCCGTGAGCGGCATCCTCGCCCGCGGCGGCACGATACTCGGCTCCTCCCGGCTGGAGCGCGACCGTCTGCGCGAGGCCTGTGAGAACGCCTCGGACGTGATCCACCAGTTCGGCATCGACGCGCTGATCCCGATCGGCGGCGAGGGCACGCTGACGGCGGCCCGCATGCTGTCCGACGCGGGTCTGCCGGTCGTCGGCGTCCCGAAGACCATCGACAACGACATCTCCTCCACGGACCGCACCTTCGGCTTCGACACGGCCGTCGGCGTCGCCACGGAGGCCATGGACCGCCTCAAGACGACGGCGGAGTCCCACCAGCGGGTGATGGTCGTCGAGGTCATGGGCCGGCACGCGGGCTGGATCGCCCTGGAGTCCGGCATGGCGGCCGGCGCCCACGGCATCTGCCTGCCCGAGCGCCCCTTCGACCCGGCCGACCTCGTGAAGATGGTCGAGGAGCGGTTCGCGCGCGGCAAGAAGTTCGCCGTGATCTGCGTGGCCGAGGGCGCCCACCCCGCCGAGGGCACGATGGACTACAGCAAGGGCGCGATCGACCAGTTCGGCCACGAGCGCTTCCAGGGCATCGGCACGGCGCTGGCGTACGAGCTGGAGAGGCGGCTCGGCAAGGAGGCCCGCCCGGTCATCCTCGGCCACGTCCAGCGCGGCGGTGTGCCGACGGCGTACGACCGCGTCCTCGCGACCCGCTTCGGCTGGCACGCGGTGGAGGCCGCGCACCGGGGCGAGTTCGGCATGATGACCGCGCTGCGCGGCACCGCCGTGCGGATGGTGCCGCTCGCGGACGCGGTGACCGAGCTGAAGACGGTGCCGAAGAACCGGATGGAAGAGGCGGAGTCGGTCTTCTAGCCCGGCCGTCCCGCAGGTCCCGGGGCCACCGGTCGTCGGGCCCGCCGGTCTCCTGTCCCCGGGTCGTCCTCGGGCCCGCGGCCGGGCCCGGTGCGCGCCGGGCCGAGGACACGACCCTGCCGACCCGCTCGGTGCGGGCCGGCCCGCCGATGCCACCCGCGCCGCGCGGGAGTGCGGCGACTTCGGCCTCACGGCCTCACGGCCGCCGACGGTGACCAGGCCGGGTGCGGTGAGGCCGGGCGGTTCGGTGAGCAGGGCGGGCCGGCGGCCGGTGCCGTGCCACCGACCGGTCTCCTCCGTGCGCGGCGGGGCGGGGACGTCGTGACCGACGGCTCGGGCTGCGGTCGTACCGGGAAGCGGGCGGACCCGCGTCCGGCGCCCGCGGGCGTCTCAGCGGCCGGCCGGCACCCACCGGTACACCAGCTCGGGTCTGCCCACCTGCCCGTACAGCGGCTTGCGTTCCGCCCTCCCCGCCTCCACCAGGTGCTCCAGATAGCGGCGGGCGGTGATACGGGAGATCCCCACCGCCTCGGCCACGCCCGCAGCGGTCAGTCCCTGCGCCGCCTCCCTTACGGCCCCCGTCACCCGTTCCAGGGTCGGGCCGCTCAGCCCCTTGGGCAGCGCGACGGGGCCCGGTGCGCGCAGGGTGGCGAGGGCGCGGTCGACCTCGTCCTGGCCGCTCGCCTCGCCGGCCGCCCCGCGGAACTCCGCGTACCGCACGAGGCGGTCCCGCAGGGTGGCGAAGGTGAACGGTTTCAGCACGTACTGGACGACGCCCAGCGAAACGCCCTCCCGCACCACCGTCAGGTCGCGCGCCGAGGTGACCGCTATCACGTCCGCGTGATACCCGGCCGCCCGCAGCGAGCGGGCCAGCTGGAGCCCGTGCCCGTCCGGCAGGTGCAGGTCGAGCAGCAGCAGGTCCACCGGCGTACGGTCCAGCAGCCGCCGCGCCTCCGCGCCGGTGTGCGCCTTGCCCACCGCCGTGAACCCCGGCACCCGGCCGACGTACAGGACGTGCGCGTCGGCCGCCACGGGGTCGTCCTCGACCACCAGGACCCGGATCGGCCCGTCGCCCGACCCGCCCGGAACACCTGTCATTCCTCGCCTCCCGACACCGGCACGGCGGCGACCGCCGTGCGCAGGGGCAGCCGTACCACGAACTCCGCTCCGCCGCCCTCGGCCTCCGCCACCGACAGTGTCCCGTCGTGGCGGTGCACGGCCTGCCGGACGAGGGCCAGACCGAGGCCGCGGCCGCCGGGGCCGGACGGCTTCGTGGAGAAGCCCCGCTCGAAGACCTGCTCGGCGAGCGCCGGATCCACCCCGGCGCCGGTGTCCGCCACCCGCAGCACCAGTTCGCCGCCGCCCTCCGCGCGGTGCCCGGTGCACGCGGTCACCGTGACCCGCGCCCGCATGCTGCCCTGCGCCGCGTCCACGGCGTTGTCGATGAGGTTGCCGAGGATGGTGACCAGGTCCCGGGCGGGCAGCGACTCCGGGAGCAGCCCGTCGTCGAGCCCGCTGCCCCGCGACACCACCAGCTCCACACCCCGCTCGTTCGCCTGTGCCGTCTTGCCCAGCAGCAGCGCCGCCAGCACCGGCTCGCTCACCGCGGCCACCACCTGGTCGGTCAGCGCCTGGGCCAGCTCCAGTTCGGCGGTCGCGAAGTCCACGGCCTCCTCGGCACGGCCCAGTTCGATGAGCGAGACGACGGTGTGCAGGCGGTTCGCCGCCTCGTGGGCCTGCGAGCGCAGGGCCAGTGTGAAGCCGCGTTCCGAGTCCAACTCGCCCATCAGGGACTGGAGTTCGGTGACGTCGCGGAGGGTGACCACGGTGCCCCGGCGTTCTCCGCCGGACACCGGCGAGGTGTTCACCGCCACCACCCGGTCCGCCGTCAGGTGCACCTCGTCCACGCGCGGTTCGGAGGACAGCAGGGCGCCCGTCAGCGGGGCGGGCAGACCGAGGTCGGCGACGGACCGGCCCACCACCTCCTCCGAGACGCCCAGCAGTTCACGGCCGCCGTCGTTGATCAGCGCCACCCGGTACTGGCCGTCCAGCATCAGCAGCCCTTCGCGCACCGCGTGCAGTGCCGCCTGGTGGTAGTCGTGCATCCGGCTCAGCTCGGCCGCGTTCATGCCGTGCGTGTGGCGGCGCAGCCGGGCGTTGACGACGTAGGTGCCGACCGCGCCCAGCGCGAGCGCGCCCGTCGCGACGCCGAACAGCGCCGTCACCTGGTCCTGCACCCGCTTGGTGATCGCCTCGACCTTGATGCCCGCGCTGACCAGGCCGACGATCCGGCCGTCGTCCCCCTCGACGGGGGCGACCGCGCGGACGGACGGGCCGAGGGTGCCGGTGTAGGTCTCGGTGAAGGTCTCGCCCTTCAGGGCCCGCGCGGTGTTGCCCCGGAAGTGCAGGCCGATCTGCTTCTCGTCCGGGTGGGTCCAGCGGATCCCCGCCGGATTCATGATCGTGACGAAGTCGACCTCGGTGTCGCGCATGATCCGCAGCGCGTACGGCTGGAGTTCCGCGGTCGGGTCCGCGGTGCCGATCGCCTCCCGCACCGAGGGGGAGTCGGCGACCGAGCGGGCCACCGCCGAGGCCTGCCGGCTCGCGGCCCCCTCGGCCTGGCTGCGGTCGCTGAGGTAGGTGAACAGCGCGTAACCCGCGACGACCACCGCTATCAGGACGGCCTGCATGGCGAACAGCTGGCCGGCCAGGCTGCGGGGTCGCGGGACGGGGATGCGCATGCCGTCAGTGTGCCTCCCGCGTCGGACGTGAACTAAATGAACGCAAGGGTGACCGCCCTCACAGCGCGGGGGGATAGTCACGGCATCCCCCGAACCCCCGGACGTGAGCCGCACGCCGGTGATGCCGACGAAGACGTCAAGGAGGGCAGCCGTGGCCGCCAGCACCCCCGATACGGCATCCGCCGTACCCGCCGCCAAGCGGGACCGCACGCACTACCTGTACATCGCGGTGATCGTCGCGGTCGCCATCGGCATCGCCGTGGGCCTGATCGCTCCCGACTTCGCGGTCGAACTGAAGCCCATCGGTACCGGCTTCGTGAACCTGATCAAGATGATGATCTCGCCGATCATCTTCTGCACGATCGTGCTCGGCATCGGATCGGTCCGCAAGGCCGCCAAGGTCGGCGCCGTCGGCGGCATCGCCCTGGGCTACTTCACGGTCATGTCGCTGGTCGCCCTCGGCATCGGCCTCGTCGTCGGCAACATCCTGGAGCCGGGCACCGGCCTCGCGCTCACCGACGCGGTCAAGGAGACCGGTCAGGCGCAGGTGTCGGCGGAGGCCAAGGACACCACCGAGTTCCTGCTGGGCATCATCCCGACCACGATCGTCTCCGCCTTCACCGGCGGCGAGGTGCTCCAGACGCTGCTCGTCGCGCTTCTCGTGGGCTTCGCCCTCCAGGCCATGGGCCCGGCCGGACAGCCGGTCCTGCGCGGTGTCGAGCACATCCAGCGCCTCGTCTTCCGCATCCTCGCGATGGTGATGTGGGCCGCCCCGATCGGTGCCTTCGGCGCCATCGCCGCGGTCACCGGCTCGGCCGGCGTCGACGCCCTCAAGAGCCTCGCCGTCCTGATGCTCGGCTTCTACGTCACCTGCTTCCTGTTCGTCTTCATCGTGCTCGGCGCGCTGCTGCGGGTCGTCTCGGGGCTGAACATCTTCGTCCTGTTCAAGTACCTGATCCGCGAGTTCCTGCTGATCCTGTCCACCTCCTCCTCCGAGTCCGCGCTGCCGCGCCTCATCGCGAAGATGGAGCACCTGGGCGTCAGCAAGCCCGTCGTCGGCATCACCGTCCCGACCGGCTACTCCTTCAACCTCGACGGCACCATGATCTACATGACCATGGCCTCCCTGTACATCGCCGACGCCATGGGGACGCCGATGTCGGTCGGCGAGCAGATCCCGCTGCTGCTGTTCCTGCTGATCGCCTCCAAGGGCGCGGCCGGTGTCACCGGAGCGGGTCTCGCGACCCTGGCCGGCGGCCTCCAGTCGCACAAGCCGGCCCTGGTGGACGGCATCGGCCTCATCGTCGGCATCGACCGCTTCATGAGCGAGGCACGCGCCCTGACCAACTTCGCGGGCAACGCCGTCGCCACGGTCCTGATCGGCACCTGGACCAAGGAGATCGACAAGGAGCGCGTGGGCCGGGTGCTCGCGGGCGAGCTGCCCTTCGACGAGAAGACCCTGCTCGACGACGCCCACGGCGGCCAGGACGCCCCGGTGGTGGAGGTGCCCGAGCAGCGCGAGGAGGGCGAGAAGGAACTCGCCAAGGCCTGACGCCGTCGGCGACACCCACCCCCTGTGCACCGGGTGCCCGGCCCCGCCTGAACCCGGGCCGGGCACCCGGTACCCGCCCCGCCCGCCGGTGGCCGTTCCACCCGGCGGTGTTCGCCCCCCGAACGCCGGGCGGCCGAGTACTCCCCCGTAGCTCGGCCGCCCGGTTCTCCGTCTCCGCCCCGCAGGCCTTCGGTGTTTCGCGCACCGGGGGCCTGCGGCGTTTCCCGGGCACTCGCGCGCCCGCGGTCCGCACTCGCGGGCCCGCCGTCCGGACTCACGCGCCGGCGCGCGCCGGTCAGCCCGGCCCGATGACGCGCCGGTCAGCCCGACGCGTCCGACGCGCCGGACTCGCTCACCTTCGTCACGAGGGCGGTGGCCAGGGTGGCGGGCACACCGGCCGCGGTCAGCGCGGTGACGGCGGCCGAGCGGCCCGCCTCGCGCGTGCTCAGCAGTCCGTCGTTCACGGCCTCCATCAGCGCGAACACGATCTGCTCGTGCACGTACGCCAGCGCCGGCGCCGGCAGGGGTGAGGCGAACGTCCCCTCGTCCAGGCCGCGCTGGAGCAGCCGGATCGTGTCCTCGCGCACCGGGGTGAGCCGCTCCCGGATGCCCTGCATGGTGACCGTGCGCTGGGCCAGCGCGACCAGCAGGCGGTAGCGGTCGGCGATCCGCCACACGGCCAGCACGGACCGGGCCAGTTCCTCCGCGGGGTCCCCGCCGCCCTCGCCCTCCCCCTCGTGGGCGGCGGCCAGCACCGCCACCGCCTCGTCGACCAGCGTGCTGATCAGCGCCTCACGGCTGGGGAAGTGCCCGTACACCGTGCGCCGCACGACACCGGCGGCGCGGGCGATGTGGTTCATGGACGCGTCCGGGTCGCGCAACAGCTCGGCGAGGGCCACATCGAGGATGCGGCGTCGGTTTGCCTCCGCGCGACTGTTGTTACCCGTGGTCATGGCGGCCATTGTGCCTGCCTTCCGTCGTGGCGCGTTCCGGTCCCTCGATTTGCACACGACTGTGCAGCGGTCGTACATTGCACACTGTTGTGCAATTGCCCCGGCGTCGTGCGACCAGAGTCCTGTACGCCGCCGGGTACGTCCCGAGGAAGGCGATCCCCGCATGCGACTCGTCATGACCGAACCGGTGGAACGGATGGCGGGGCCCTACCGCCGACGCTGGTGGGCGCTCCTCGTCCTCTGCCTGAGCCTGCTGATCATCGTGATGGCGAACACCGCCCTCACGGTCGCCGCGCCCGCCATGACCGACGACCTGGGCCTGACCAGCGCCGACCTCCAGTGGGTCATCGACGGCTACACGGTGCCGTACGCGGCGCTGATGCTGCTGCTCGGCGCGATCGGCGACAAGTACAGCCGGCGCGGAGCGCTCCTGCTCGGGCTCGTGGTGTTCGCCGGCGGCGCGGTCTCCGGCTACCTCGCCGACAGCGCCGGCAGCGTGATCGCGGGCCGCGCCGTGATGGGCGTGGGCGCCGCGCTCATCATGCCCGCGACGCTGTCGCTGCTCGCCGCGACCTTCCCGCGCGCCGAACGCGCCAAGGCGATCACCCTGTGGACGGCGACCGCGGGCCTCGCCATCGCGGCCGGCCCGCTCGTCGCCGGCGCGCTGCTGGAGAACCACGGCTGGTCGTCGACGTTCCTCATCAACGTGCCCGTCGCCGTCGTCGCGATCATCGGCGCCCTCGTCCTCGTGCCGCCGTCGAAGGCCGGACACCACGACCGCATCGACTACGTCGGCGGACTGCTGTCGGTGGTCTGGATCGGCGCACTCGTCTACATGATCATCGAGGGGCCGCACTTCGGCTGGGGCCCCAAGGCGGTCGGCGCGGCGGTCGTCGCCGCCGTGGCCCTGGTCGCCTTCGTCCTGTGGGAGCTGCGCCACCCGCACCCGGTGCTGGACGTGCGCCGCTTCTCCGACCGCCGCTTCGCCGGGTCCAACCTCGCCGTGGCCCTGTTCTTCCTGGCCGTCTTCGGCGCCTTCTACTACCTCACCCAGCACCTCCAGTTCGTCCTCGGCTACGACGCCCTCGACACCGGTCTGCGCATGCTGCCCCTGGCCGGCGCGGTCTTCGTCGGCTCGGCCCTGACCGCCTACCTCACCCCGCGCGTCGGCATGAAGTGGACGGTCACCGCGGGCATGGTCGGCGGCACGGCCGCCCTCGCCCTCCTCACCCGGGTCGACGCCACGTCGTCGTACGGCGACTTCGTGGCACCCCTCGTCGTCCTCGGCGTGGCGATCGGACTCGCGCTGTCGCCCTGCACGGACGCCATCATGGGGGCGTTCCCCGAGTCCGAACTGGGCGTCGGGGGCGCGGTGAACGACACCTCGCTGGAACTGGGCGGCTCGCTCGGCATCGCGATCCTCGGCTCGCTGCTGGGCACGTCGTACTCCGACCACCTCGGCGACGCGGCGTCCGGCAGCGGCCTCCCGGCCGGCACCCTCGCCACCGCCCAGGACTCGGTCGGCGCCGGGTACGCCGTCGCGCAGGGCGTCGCCGACCGGGCGCACCAGCTCGGTGCGCAGGCGGCACGGTCCGGCGACCCGCAGCAGGCCGCGCAGCTCAAGGCGCAGGCCGCCGAACTCGCCGAGACCGCCCGCCGGATGGCCGACTCGGTCGGCTCCTCCTTCGCGGACGCGGTGGCCCACACCAGCCTGGTCGGCGCGGTGGTCCTCGGCGTCGGCACCGTCCTGGTGGCGGTGCTGCTGCCGGGCAAGGGCAAGTCGCCGGCGACCGGATCGGAGCAGGCGGAGCAGGCGAATGACGGGGAGCGGGTGTTCAGCCGGGTGCGCTGAACCTCACGGGGTGCCGTCGACGTGCCGGGGGCGCGTCGACGGCACCCGCCGTCGGCCGGGCCCGCGGCCGGTTCACTCCCACGGGTCGGTGATCTCCCGCAGGGCGGTCAGCGCCTCCCGCAGCCGCCGCATCCGGCGCTTGCCCGAGGTGCTCCTCCCACTCCTTCTCCACCGCCGCGACCACGCCGTCGGCGACCTCCTCCGCCGCCCACGCCTTCGCCGCGCCCCTGGCCCCTCCCGCCGGCCCGTCTGGTCGCCGCGGACATCGAGTGGAGCCACGGCGCGGGCAAGGAGATCAGCGGCCCGATCGGCGCCCTGCTGCTCCTGCTGACGGGCCGGGCCGGCGCGGCGGAGGCCCGTCTGACGCGGGCGGTGTGAGGGGGCCCGCCGGCGGAGCCGGGGCGGCGTTCCGCCGGTGCCCCTTGCCTTGACGTCGGGGTCAAGCCGTACGTTCGTGGGCATGCGAATCGGCGAGCTGGCCGCACGGGCCGGAACCACGACGCGGACGCTGCGGTACTACGAGTCGCGGGGGCT
The DNA here is from genome assembly GCF_040682975.1 of Streptomyces sp. NPDC051051. Lineage (NCBI taxonomy): Bacteria > Bacillati > Actinomycetota > Actinomycetes > Kitasatosporales > Streptomycetaceae > Streptomyces > Streptomyces sp. NPDC051051. The sequence continues at coordinate 7,639 of NZ_JBFBCB010000005.1, read as the reverse complement.
GCTGCCCGCGCGGCGCGACGAGCTGGGTCATCGGGCCTACGACGAGCGCGACCTGCGGGCGTTGCGGCAGATCAGGACGTTGCGGGACTTCGGGTTCGAGCTGGAGGAGACCCGGCCCTTCGTGGAGTGCCTGCGGGCCGGGCACCCGGAGGGCGACTCGTGTCCCGCCTCGCTCGCGGTGTACCGGCGCAAGCTGGACGAGCTGGACGCGCTCATCGGGGAGCTGACGGCGGTCCGCGAGAAGGTCGCCGGACAGCTCGTGCGGGCCGAGCGGGCACGTGACGAGCTGGCCGCCGAGGCGCTGGTTCCGGGGGGTCCGGAGCCCGTGTGCGAACTGGAAGGGCGGCAGCCGTGACCAAGGTGGCCGGAGTGGACGAGGTGACCGACGCGGACTTCGGGTCGGAGGTGCTCGCGGCGGATCGGCCGGTGCTGGTGGAGTTCACCGCCGACTGGTGCCCGCCGTGCCGCCAGATGGCGCCGGTGCTCGGGGCGCTCGCCGCGGAGGAGGGCGAGCGGCTGAAGGTGGTGCAGCTGAACGTGGACCGCAATCCCGAGACGACCAACCACTACAAGGTGCTGTCGATGCCGACCTTCATGGTGTTCCGGGCCGGCGAGCCGGTGAAGGCGATGGTGGGGGCCCGACCGAAGCGGCGGCTGCTGGAGGAGCTGTCGGACGTCCTGTGAGCCGACGTCGTACGAGGAAATCCCCCGGGCAATTGCGCCCGGGGGATTTCCTTCGCTATATTCGATGATTCGCGACTTCAGGAAACCCGGTCGCGGAAAGTTCACTGAGCAGAGTATATCCGGGCGGGAGTGGAATTGTCAAACACCGAATTGCACGACGGTGAAATGCGCGGCGAACAGGAATTCATCGACGGGCTGTACGCGCGCGTCGACGCGCTGCGCGGTGTCACCGAGAGCGCCGTCACCGACGCCCTCGCCCAGGGCAACACCTCCAGGCAGGCCCGCCTGGAGCGGGACGTCCTCGTCGCCGAACGCTCCGGACTGCTCGCCGCCCTGAACGCCGTGGACGGCTCGCTCTGCTTCGGCCGGATCGACCTGTCCTCCGGCACCAGCCACCACATCGGCCGGATCGGCCTGCGCCGGGACGACCCCGAGCGCACCCCCGTCCTCGTGGACTGGCGGGCCGACGTCGCCCGCCCCTTCTACCTGGCCACCGGCCACACCCCGATGGGCCTGCGCCGCCGCCGGCACATCACCACCGAGGGCCGCCGGGTCACCGCCCTGCACGACGAGTTCCTCGACCTCGGCGACGCCACCCGCACCGGCCACGAGGACCCCGCAGGCGACGCCGTCCTGCTCGCCGCCCTCGACTCCGCCCGGACCGGCCGCATGCACGACATCGTGCAGACCATCCAGGCCGAGCAGGACGAGATCATCCGCGCCCCGCACCGCGGGGTGCTGGTCGTCGAGGGCGGCCCCGGCACCGGCAAGACGGCCGTCGCCCTGCACCGCGCCGCCTACCTCCTCTACGAGCACCGCGAACTGCTCGCCAAGCGGGCCGTGCTGATCGTCGGCCCCAACCCCGCCTTCCTCGGCTACATCGGCGAGGTGCTGCCCGCCCTCGGCGAGACCGGCGTGCTCCTGGCGACGGTCGGCGAGCTGTACCCGGGCGTGCGGGCGACGGCCGGCGACACCCCGGAGGCGGCCGCCGTGAAGGGCCGCGCCGACATGGCCGACGTCCTCGCCGCCGTCGTACGCGACCGGCAGGCGCTGCCCGACCCGGTCATCGCGATCGAGCACGACCGGGAGGTGCTCATGCTCGACGAGGGCCTGGTGGGGGTCGCCCGCGAGCGCACCCGCGCCGCCAGGCTGCCGCACAACGCCGCCCGCGAGCACTTCGAGGGCCACATCCTCAACACCCTCACCGAGCTGTACGCCGAACGCGTCGGCACCGACCCCTACGACGGCTCCAGCCTCCTCGACCCCAGCGACATCACCCAGATCCGCGACGAGCTGGCCGAGAACCCCGAAGTGTGGGCAGCCGTGGACCAGTTGTGGCCGGTGCTCTCCCCGCGGCGGGTGGTCGCCGACTTCCTCGCCGCCCCCGAGGGCTACCTCTCCGACGAGGACGCCGCCGTCGTCCGCCGCCCGGTCACCCGGGCCTGGACGGTCGCCGACGTGCCGCTGCTCGACGAGGCCGCCGAACTCCTCGGCGAGGACGACCGGTCGGCGCGGGAGAGCGCCGAGCGCGAGCGGGCGCGGCAGGTCGCCTACGCGCAGGGCGTGCTCGACGTCTCCTACGCCTCCCGGACGTACGAGTTCGAGGACAAGGAGGACGACGACCCCGACGCCGGCGAGGTCCTGTCGGCCCACGACATCATCGACGCCGAACGCTTCGCCGAACGCCACGAGGAGGACGACCACCGCAGCGCCGCCGAGCGGGCGGCGGCCGACCGGACCTGGGCGTTCGGGCACATCATCGTCGACGAGGCGCAGGAGCTGTCGCCGATGGCGTGGCGGCTGCTGATGCGGCGCGTCCCGACCCGTTCCATGACCCTGGTCGGCGATCCGGCGCAGACCGCGGAGGCGGCGGGCGTCGGCTCCTGGTCTGACATCCTCGCACCGTATGTGGGGGACCGCTGGGAGCACACCCGGCTGGGCGTCAACTACCGCACCCCCGCGGAGATCATGGACGTCGCGGCGGCCGTCGTCCGCGCGGAGCAGCCGGACTTCGTGCCGCCGAGTTCGGTACGGTCCACCGGCGTACGGCCCTGGGCGCGGGCCGTCGACGACGTGCCCGGCGCGGTCGCCGGGGCGGTGGCGGAGCTGACCCCCGCGGAGGGTCGGCTCGCGGTGATCGCCCCCCGTGACCTGCACCGCCGGCTGGCGGCCCGCCTCGACGGTGTCACCGCGGACGCGGAGCCGGACCTCACCCGCAAGGTCGTCCTGCTGGACCCCCGCCAGTCGAAGGGCCTGGAATTCGACTCGGTCCTGGTGGTGGAACCGTCCCGCTACGGCACGAGCGACCTGTACGTCGCCCTGACCCGGGCCACCCAGCGCCTGGGCGTCCTGCACACCGGGACGCTGCCGGCGCCCTTGGCGGAGTCCCTCGGGTAGGCCCGTGCCCCCGGGGACTCCGCCCCGCATCCCCGGGGGCCGGCTCGGTGGGCGGTACCGGCCGTCCGGCGCCCGGGGGCGGGCACACCGCTACGCCGGGCGCAGCCACACCGTCGACAGCGGGGGCAGCGTCAGCCGGACGGACGCCGGATGGCCGTGCCACGGCTGGGGTTCCGGCTTCACCGGGTCGGCGTGGAACACGTCACTGCCTCCGTACCGCCCGGCGTCCGTGTTGAGCACCTCGAACCAGGCGGGTATGTCGTCCGGCACCCCCAGCCGGTAGTCCTGGCGGACGACGGGCGAGAAGTGCGACACCGCCAGCAGCGGCGTGCCGTCGGCGTCGCGGCGCAGGAACGCGAGGACGTTGTCGTCGGCGGCGTCCCCCACCACCCACTGGAAGCCGTCGGCGACGGTGTCCCGCTCCCACAGCGCGGGCGTCGACCGGTACACGGAGTTCAGGTCACCGACCAGCTCCCGTACGCCCCGGTGATCGGCCGCCGCCCCGTAGGCGGGGTCGAGCAGCCACCAGTCGGGCCCGCGCGCCTCGGACCACTCGGCCCCCTGCGCGAACTCCTGTCCCATGAAGAGGAGTTGTTTGCCGGGGTGGGCCCACATGTACGCCAGATAGGCCCGCAGGCTGGCGCGTTGCTGCCACCAGTCGCCCGGCATCTTCGACACCAGCGACTTCTTGCCGTGCACCACCTCGTCGTGCGAGATGGGCAGCACGTAGTTCTCGCTGTAGGCGTACACCATGGAGAAGGTCAGCTCGCCGTGGTGGTACTTGCGGTACACGGGCTCGTGGCTCATGTACTGGAGCGAGTCGTGCATCCACCCCATGTTCCACTTCAGCCCGAAGCCGAGTCCGCCGAAGCCGCTCGGCCCCCGGTGATGCGTCGCGCGCGTCACGCCGTCCCAGGCCGTGGACTCCTCCGCGATGGTCACGACACCGGGGACGCGCCGGTACACGGTGGCGTTCATCTCCTGGAGGAAGGCCACCGCGTCGAGGTTCTCCCGGCCGCCGTGCTCGTTCGGCGTCCACTGGCCCGGCTCGCGCGAGTAGTCGAGGTAGAGCATGGAGGCGACGGCGTCCACCCGGAGTCCGTCGATGTGGAACTCCTCGCACCAGTACACGGCGTTGGCCACGAGGAAGTTGCGCACCTCGCGCCGCCCGTAGTCGAACTCCAGCGTCCCCCAGTCGGGATGCGCGGCCCGCAGCGGGTCCTCGTGCTCGTAGAGGGGTCGCCCGTCGAACTCCGCCAGCGCCCATTCGTCGCGCGGGAAGTGCGCCGGCACCCAGTCCATGATGACGCCGATGCCCGCCCGGTGCAGGGCGTCCACGAGGAAGCGGAAGTCGTCGGGCGTGCCGAGCCGGGCCGTGGGCGCGTAGAACCCGGTGACCTGGTAGCCCCACGAGCCGCCGAAGGGGTGCTCGGCGACCGGCATCAGCTCGACGTGCGTGAACCCCAGCTCCTTGACGTATGCGGGAAGCTGCTCGGCGAGCTGACGGTAGGTCAGTCCGGGTCGCCAGGACGGCAGGTGGACCTCGTAGATCGACAACGGTGCCTCGTGGGCAGGGCGTTCCCCCCGACTCGCCAGCCACTCCTCGTCGCCCCACTCGTAGTGCGAGGACTCCACCACCGACGAGGTGGCCGGCGGTATTTCCGTACGGCGGGCCATCGGGTCGGCGCGCTGGGTGCGGGAACCGTCGGGCCGGGTGATGTCGAACTTGTACAGTTCGCCCTCGCCGATCGCGGGCACGAACAGCTCCCAGACCCCGGAGGAACCGAGCGACCGCATCGGGTACCCGATGCCGTCCCAGAAGTTGAAGGTGCCCACGAGCCGCACCGCGCGTGCGTTGGGCGCCCACACGGAGAAGCGGGTACCGCCCACCCCCTCGTGGACCATCGGGTGCGCGCCGAGCACCGTCCACAGTTCCTCGTGCCGGCCCTCCCCGATCAGATGCAGGTCCAGGTCGCCCAGCGTGGGCAGGAAGCGGTACGGGTCCTCGGTCTCCTGGACCGTCCCCTCGTACGCGACGACCAGGCGGTAGGCCGGGACCTCCCGCAGGGGGAGCAGGCCGGAGAAGAAGCCGTCGCCGTCGTCGTGCAGCTCGGCCCGCAGCTCGCCCGTGACGACGGTGACCGACAGGGCGTGGGGGCGGAAGGCCCGGAAGACGATCCCGCCGGGCGCCGGGTGCGCGCCGAGCACGGCGTGCGGGTCGTGATGGGTGCCGTGCAGCAGCCGCTCGCGGTCGCCGCCGTCCAGCGCGGGGGAGAGGGCGACTTCGACGGGCCCGGCCTGTGCGGGCTCGGCCGAGGACGGGACGGGGGGCCGGGGCGCGCGCCCCTTCGCGGGGGCGGGCGCGGAGGCGGGTGCCTTCTTCGCGGCACGTTTCGCCGGGGCGGCCTTCTTCGAGGCGGCCGTCTCCACCCCTGCCGTCTTCGCCGCGACCGCCTCGGCCACGGTCTTCTTCGTCGCGGTCTTCTTCGCCACGGTCTTCTTCGTGACCGCCTTCGCCGCGACGGCCTTCTTGGCCACGGCTTTCTTGGTGACGGCCTTCTTGGCCACGGCCTTCTTGGTGACGGCCTTCTTCGCCACGGCCTTCTGCGCCGAGGTCTCCCCGGCGGCGGCCGTCCCCCCGGCGGCCTCCTGAGGGGCGGCCTTCCGCCCGGAGGCCTGCACGGCGGCAGCCGCTGTCCTCCTGCCCCCCGCTTTCCTGGCCGCCGCTTTCTCGGTCACCGTCTTCTCGGCCACCGTCTTCTCGACCGCGGCCTTCGGGGCCGGGGCCTTCTTCGGGTCCTTCGGGTTCCCGGAGTCGGAACCGTGGGGGGACGGGGGGCTGGGAGTCACGGGGAAAGCCTCCTCAGGACGGGTCGGATGCGGCGAGCCGACGTATCGCGGACAGCGGGACGGAGAGCCAGTCGGGGCGGTGCCGGGCCTCGTAGACGACCTCGTAGACCGCCTTGTCCGTCTCGTAGGCCCGCAGCAGTACGGGGTCGGTGCGGGGGTCGGTGCCGGACACCTCGGCGTAGCCGGAGCAGTACGCGGCCCGGCACACCTCGGCCCAGCCGGGCGCCGGCGGGTCGGCCGAGAGGGCGGCGTAGTCGAAGGAGCGCAGCATGCCCGCCACGTCCCGGACGGCCGGCTGGGGCATCCGGCGCTCGGCCAGCGGGCGGGCCGGCTCGCCCTCGAAGTCGATCAGCGACCACTGGCCGGAGGGCGCCCGCAGGCACTGCCCGAGGTGCAGGTCGCCGTGGACGCGCTGGGCGGTCCAGGTCCGGCCCTCGGCCGCGAGGTCGGCCAGCGCCGAGAACGCGGTGCGCAGGCCGGGGGCGTAGGGGCGCAGGGCGGGCACGGCCTGGGCGGCCGCGTCCAGCCGCTCGGTCATGCCGTCGACCAGCGGTCCGAGCTGGGCATGGCCGAGGGTGGCGGTGGGCAGGGCCCGGGCCAGCGCGGTGTGCACCTCGGCGGTGGCCCGGCCCAGCGCCCGGGCCTCGGCTCCGAAGTCCTCGCCCTTGGCCAGCTCCCGCAGCGCCAGCTCCCAGCCGTCCGTCGCGCCCTGCACGAACGGCTGGAGGACACCGAGGACGTACGACTCGCCGGCGCCGTCCTCCAGGTCCGCGTGCAGCCATGCCGTCGGCGCCGGCACCCGGGAGGATCCCTCGCGGGCCAGGGCCAGCGGCAGCTCCAGGTCGGGGTTGATGCCGGGGACGACCCGGCGCAACAGCTTGAGAATGAACGTATCTCCAAAGACGACCGACGAGTTCGACTGCTCGGCGGTCAGCCGGCGTGGCACCAGACCGGCGCGTATCTCCTGCGCGGGGTCCCGTTCGCAGCGCAGGACGCCGATCCGGGCCTCGGTGCGCAGCGCCTCCAGGAGGACCTCGGCGGGCCGGGTGTCGTACAGGGCGTCGTAGACGGTCCGGCCGCCGAGCGGTCCGTCCGACACGTGCCCGATCAGCGCGGGCGCCAGCCGGGGCGGCAGCGCCTCGCGCGCCCCGATCAGGAGCTGGTAGCAGTCGCCGGGCACGGCGCCCTGGTGCGCGCGGACCAGCAGGTGGTAGAGGCCCAGCCTGGACGCGGCGGGCAACAGCTCGGTGCCCGCCACCAGCGAGAACCCCGTGACCGGACTCCCCTTGCCGGCGAACCAGCGCTGCCGTGGCAGCCACTCGCGCAGCAGGGGGGCCAGTGACGCGAGGAGCCCGGGACTGGTCGTGCCGGAGAGTGTGACCGTTTCCGCCATGGCGTCACGTCCTTTCCCCGGGGGGTCGGGGTGTTACTGATGCGTGCCCCGGGCGGGGCAGGAGAAACCGCCCCGCCCGGGGGTACTAGACGGTCTCCCTGCGCAGTCGGAACCAATAGAAACCGTGTCCCCCGAGGGTGAGCAGATATGGCAGCTCACCCACGGCCGGAAAACGGACTCCGCCGAACAGCTCGACGGGATGGCGCCCGCCGAACCGGCTCAGGTCCAGCTCGGTGGGCTGGGCGAAGCGGGAGAAGTTGTGGACGCACAGGACGAGGTCGTCCTCGTACTCGCGCAGGAAGGCGAGGACGGCCG